>WQTP01000027.1 GCA_009786195.1 Candidatus Saccharimonadota bacterium | reverse complement strand
TACACCCGGATCGATGTTCAATCCATATGATTGTGGACTGATCACGCTAGGATCACTAGTATAATTATCTATAGACGTCAACATATTCGAACCACCGAGTGAAATTGTCGCGTTATCATGAACAGTTAACGCGTATTGTCGATTAGTGTTCCAGCGAAAATCATTCAGATATAACGTGTTAGTATTTATTTCGAATTTTGGCGGAATCAAAGGACCAGCGTACGAGAATTGTAAATCTTGCACATCACGAGCACCATTACCGTTGATATCGCGAAATATTTTATATTCCGTTGTGTCATATTGAAAGATTAGGCCGTGATCAACATAAACTTCGACACCGCTGATTGGGAAGAAACCGGTATTTACCCCATTAGTATAGAAAATTCCTGCTCCCAGATTCGGATGATTCTGCCACATAGTTCCAGCCGAGATGCCAATCCAAGTTGTTAAATCATCACGAGTTTGCTGGGCGTATAAAATGAGTTCGCCCGCCGGCACCAAGCTAGCTGCAGTTTGTCGATCCCACGTTAAAACAACAGCGTTATCGGGACTCGTGTACAAAAATATCGGGCTGGTCGCATGAACAACATCGTCCCTAGTGGTGCCGTACGCGAACACAAATCCGCCATTTACTGTCACAGTAACTGTGGAATTTGTCGCGTTAATCGCACGTCCTGTTTCGGCAGTTACCCATCCGCCACTGACCGTGACGACAGAATTCGCCCCCGTTACGTGGATCGCATTGCCGGCAGTTGCTGATACCCATCCACCGGTCACCAACACTTTGGCATTTACAACCGATCCAGGATCAGTCGTAGCAGTAGAAATAGCATAATTGTTTTCCCCCGTTCCAGTTACTATAACTTTGCCGCCGCTGATTGTGGCAATAGAGTTTGTCCCTACTAAGTTAATCGCCCGGGAATAGGCCGCTACTTCAGCATTATCTATCACCGTCACATTGCCGCCGGTTTGTATGGCATAAGCCGCTTGCGCCGAACTGACTGGCGCGTAGGTATTTTCAACAATACTTGTCCCACTGATAGTCACTTGATTATTGGAAACCGCCGTCATGTAGATAGTCGCGTTAGCGGCCACTGTACCAGCATTCGTTACAACGCTATTTAAAACTATTACTTCTGCTGCTGCACCAGTAGAACGAATAGCGCTGGCGCTGCCCGCTACAACCGTACCACCACCACTAATCGTGATTTTCGTATTGCTGCCGCTATCGTTGATGGCGTTTCCACCCGAAATCGACGAAACTGTACCACCGTCGATATTGATTTTAACGTCGTTCAAACCAGAACCAACATTAATAGCAGAATTAGTCCCGCCGCTCCTACTTACCATACCACCATTGATATTGGCGATAACGTTATCCGCAGCGATACTTAGCGTGTACCCACCGCCCGCCGATAGAAGCGCGCCACCATTAATATCAAGTTTCGTACCGCCTGCACCCGTTACATTGATCGCACCATAAGAACTATTACTAACAGATCCCGTTAAATTGAACGTACCCGCTCCCTGTAAAACTAAAACGTATCTGGCTGACAATGCGCCAGAATAATTCGCTTCCCAATTAATCGTCACGCCCGGGTCGATGTCTAGCATCAGTGTCGACGTTGCGGTGGCGTTACCCGTAACAGTAATTTCGCTACCGCTGCTAGTTGCGGTCAACCCGCTCACAGCATCAATTTGCGCTACGAGTTCCGGTACGGTCGACGCTCGCGCTGGTGATACTGACCATAGAACTAAGGTTAGCACTGCTACGAACGCAATCGATAATATTGATAATTTCTTCCCTTTTTGCATGTCAACCGTCATCCCATCTACAACTCTACACTGCCGCGGGCGCCATCCCATTGTTCGAATGACGTTTCTATAACGTATTATATCATATTAAGAGAATTTACCATAAGGATTTAACTTGGCGGAAGGTAGCGGATGGTTGCTCCGCAACGCTTACGCCCGAACCTGCGGTTCCAATCCTCGCTTCTCTCACGAGAAACAAAATTTGCAACGCCAAGAGGTCACAAATTTTCTTCCTGGCGGAAGGTAGCGGATTCGAACCGCTGGTGACGTTGCCGCCACACACGCTTTCCAAGCGTGCGCCTTAAACCACTCGGCCAACCTTCCATGACAATTATTGTACCATTTTTGATAAACATGTTAGAATTAGAATATAAACTTAAGCCGAAAGGAACGTATGAGCGAAAAAACAACCCCCCCCCAATCAATACCGACCGAGCCAGTAGCGCCATCGCCGCAGGCTGTACAATCTTGGGATAATGCGCAATATCAACAACCCCAGAACGTCCAGTACGTTGTAATGCAGCAATCCTTACAAGGTGTTGGTGGTTGGTTGGCATTCTTTGTTGTGGCCTTTTGTATCCAAGCACTAAGCTACATTTCGCTGTTCTTTATGGCGCTATCCTCATTTAACAGTAGCAGCCTATCAGAAAAAGTGACGGATGTAATTTTCTCACTACCAATAGCCGGACTGGCCATCACAACGGTAGTACTCATTAGTATGCAGAAAAAGGTTGGTAGACTGACGGCCTTAATCACTCTGGCTACAGGAGCGCTTTACACCATGGTAACTCAGATGGTTGCACTAGTCGCCATTGGTGGTGATGTGGCATTTGGCATGAGTATTATATTTAGTAGTCTTATCGGCTTTGGTTTAGTATCAGTTTATTTTGTTGCTAGCAAGCGTGTCAAAGCTACGCTGGTTAAATAATTATCAGCAAAAGGAAATCGCCTGTTCCCGCGGGCGATTTTTTACCCCTTGCCAAAATCAGTAAAATAGAGTAAAATAATCGCAATATGGCCACCACACGCGAGAGTACTGACTCTGATTCTCTTGTCCAGCCAACCGCCGGACAAATTTTTTTCGCTGCGCCAACTGGTGGTGATACACCAGTTATTGAGCTTCGTGGGGCTGAGAAGGTTTTCGGTTATGATGATACTGCAACCACAGCTCTGGACGGTGTTGATTTAGTAATTGAACGCGGCGAATTTGTGGCGATCATGGGGCCGAGCGGCTGTGGTAAAACTACTCTTCTAAACGTGGTTGGATTACTTGATCGACCAACGAGTGGTGATTATTTATTAAACGGTCGAAATGTTGCTAAGCTTAGCGCATCCCGCAAGGCCCGCATTCGAAATCGTGAGGTTGGTTTTGTTTTTCAGAATTTCAATCTGATTCAAAAACTGAACGTACTTGATAATGTAACGTTACCACTAACTTATCAACGCGGTTTAAATTTTCGTCACCAACAAAAAGTTAGTACATTACTTAAAACTTTTGGTCTGCAAAATCGTGAATATTACATGCCGTATCAGTTGTCTGGTGGTCAAACTCAACGTGTGGCGATTGCGCGAGCTCTGGTCAATAAACCGTCGATCATTTTAGCGGACGAACCAACTGGGAATTTGGATAGTAAAAACACAGAAATTATCATGGATGAGTTAACTCGTATTCATCGTGAAGACAACACAATTTTGATGGTCACACATAATCCTGATCTTTTATCGTACGCTAGTCGTGTGATCCATATGAAAGATGGTAAGATTGTTCGCGATATTGAATTAACCAAGAATAAAGCACACGCTACCGCTACTAAATTTGTTTCCCGACGCAAAGCTGTGCGCGGTCATCGTCGTAGTATTCGACGTTTAGCTGGAAGGAGCAAGAAATGATTTTACCAGTCAGTTTTAACCTTGCTATTGGTAGTCTTCGCGCTCATCGTTTGCGGACGTTTTTGACAACGCTTGGTGTGGTTATTGGTGTTTTTATTATTGCCCTAATTTTGGTTCTTAGTAGCAGCTTGCACGCTAGTATCGCCCGTCAAGCCACCAAAATGAATGATAATATTTTGCTGATTCGTTCATCTGGCGATGGCACTACCGGTATGGAGGCTTTTTCACCCCTCCGGGTAGCCAACGCGACAATTTTAACTGAACGCGACACTATCGCAACCAGCAAGATTGCTGGTGTTAAAAATGTTGCATCAATGATGTTTCTCGGTGGTATCGCCGAAAGTAGCAAACATTCTTACAATAATATTACCACTATAGCCACCAACCATGATTTCCCTAGTGTCCTCGGATTAGAAATGATATCAGGTAGTTGGTTTTCCGAAAAAGAAATCGATCGTAAATATGTAATTCTGGGTGAAAAATTAGCTTCTGGTCTCATCGAAACCAACCAAGCTATGGGTCAAGTTGTTACTCTCAAGAATCAGGATTTTACGGTAATTGGCATTATCAAAACAACTGGTCAATCGATTTCTTTAGCCGGCGTTGATGTCGATAAAGCTGCTTTTATTTCTCTCATGAATGGTGCTCGATTTACCGGCGGTACTGTAGAAATTGGTCAAATTATTGTACGAGTAGATAATCAAGATAACTTAGAAAAAGTTAAGGGTGAGATTATTGCCACCTTGCAGCATGATCATCTCGATGATAGTGAGTTCATGGTTCGTACTGCTAGCGAGATCGCTGGTGCAACAGCTGGTTGGTTAGCTACCATTACTACGGCAGCTTTGATCTTTGCCAGTATCTCACTATTGGTTGGTGGTATTGGTATCATGAATATTATGTTAGTCAGCGTCGCTGAACGTGTGCGCGAAATTGGTATTAGAAAAGCTGTTGGTGCTACCCGGCGTCAAATTCTTGAACAGTTTCTTCTCGAAGCAATGTTGATGACGTTGGGCGGTGGGTTGATTGGTGTAGCGCTCGCTTATGCGGTCGGTTATTTAATCGCCCTGCAATTTTCTCTACCACTGGTTTTTAATTGGTGGATTTTCGCGGTAGCGCTCGGTGTACCACTGTTGGTTGGTCTAATTTTTGGTCTTTGGCCCGCTGCCCGCGCCGCCCATCAAGACCCGATTGTAGCGCTGAAACAGTATCACTGAGTTGAAATATGGAATTTAGATTATAGATTCCAATTTCTATGCTAAAATAGTACAGTTAACCAAGGAGGAGGGAAAATGGATCAAGCTCAAACCCCGTCTGACACTCAACTCGTGCCAGATAATAGTGTTACGCCAAAGAAAAAATCAAAACTCGGCCTAATTTTGGGCCTCAGCATTGGTGGTGGTGTGTTGCTAATCGGTATATTGGTAACAGTATTGCTCCTAGTGCTCGGCGGCGGCATCAGCAAACAAGATTATCGCGACGCAGCCGACCAGATTAAAAAAGTCGGCCAAACGGCTACCGATATGAGTGCGAGTTCGTTCTATACTAGTGTCCTCGGCGGTACTGTGACACAGCCCGCCATAGACAGCATCGTCAGCAAGTTTGGAGACGCCCAAACTAAACTACGAAGTGAAATGGAGACACTATCGTCGATGAAAGCCGTCAAAAAAGATGAGGATGCCAAAGCTAAATTTGATGTTTTGGAGTCGACTTATAAAAAGTACGATCAGGATATCTCGTCCAGTATGAAATTACTAGAAGAAATTGGACCGACACTTGTTGCTATGAGTAAACTCAGTCAACAGATGGTAGGTTTCAACATTTCTAATATCAACAATGTTGAACCGCTCACCGCCAGCCTGCGTGATGTCGCAGATAAAGGTGCTAATGTCAATACCGACGACAACAATATCGACAAGACATTTGCCGAACTTAGCGAGGTTTATGGGGATTTCGCCACAGCGCTCGATCAGTTTGCGGCCAATCCTACGCAAGCTACTACCAATGCTTTGATTAGTGCTAGTGCTAAAATCAAAACGAAAGCTGCGCTGTTGCAAACTGCATTTACCAGCTTCGGCAGCTCTAGCACTAAAACCGCCGCTGAGTTCACCACTGCAATTAACGCTCTGGGCAAATATCTAACTAACAAAGCTAACAACAAGTAAAAACCACAAGAAAAACTCTGCTACAATGGATGTATGAAAAAGTTCAACCGGTTCGTTGTGGTCTGTTCCCCGGAATCTAGTCGTGCCGACGAGTATGATCAAAAAATTACTCACGAACTTCGTCAAATTGCCGCTACTTGTAACGCTGAGTTAGTTGAAATCTCACTGAAAGATAAACCTTATTTCGCCACTGTACAATTAGTGCGCGATAGTCTCAAGGACGGTGATGTGGTAATCGGTGCTGGTGGCGACGGCATCAATCAAGCGACCCTGCAAGGTGCGTTCGAGTCCAAGCGAGATATCACGGCTGGTTTTTTATCGCTCGGCAACGCTAATGACTTCGCAACCGCTCTCAATGGTCATATTAAAAGTCCATTGAAGATTCTGACCAGTCCAACTATTAATTTTCAACCACTTGAACTTTCCATTAATGACAAACCGCGATTTTTTATAGCATCTTACGCGACACTTGGCGTCACAACTATAGCTGTCGAACAGCTTAATTCAGCAGAAATTCGTCATTCTAGAAAACATTTAGCCAAATTATCACCGATTGCTGCCCTGCGGTCGGAATCTTTGAGTAAAATATCACATGCTATTAATGATCTAAAATTCACACCATTCAAGCGTGATTGTTTGGTCCATCACGACGACAGCGTTGGTTTCTTTCTAATCCCGGCTGCTAAGGGAATATTGCGACCATCCGGAATTAGCAATTTCCTGATACGAGACGATTTTTTCTTTCACTTTGACAATGTTCGTAAAAAATCACCCGGTCGAGGTTGGATAAGTAAGGGGTTGGTTGCTGGTCGCTGGGCAACGTTTGGTCTGCCCGGTTCGATCTCTGATTACGAGAAATTGGAATTTCTGCGCCCCTCTGATATGATCATCCACATCGGTGGTGACACTGTTAATCTCAACGCAGTAAAAACGATTAGCGCCGAAAGAGTTCAGCGATCTATAAAAGTTTTTGCGCCGCGTAAGAGTTTACAAGTTTAAATTGCTTATGCTACAATAGATTTCAAGTAACAGAAAGGGTGGAAATGGACGAAGGTACTGGTAAAGACACTGTTGATGATGAAGAGTTGGACAAGATGATCGCTAACATTCAAGGCCAACCAGCCGCCGCACCGACGGTTGCTAGCGCTAGCCCGCCCGTCACACCAAGTGATGACGCTGGCACAGTTGTCGTATCCACATCAGTTACGCCGCCAGTTAGTCCAGTTACCGACCCAGTCGACCCAGCTATTCCCGCCGCTGCACCACCCCCCGCGATGCCCGCAACGCCAGTTGCCGCACCACCACCTGAATTATCCAGCATCAAACAAAACGCGCTGGCTGAACTAAAACCGCTAGTTGATCGGTTAACTTTATCACCAGCGGACAAATTTCGCACTACTCTACTAATTATTCGTTCAACTGACGATGTGTCACTTTTACCAATCGCTTACGAAGCTGCCCGCGCCATACCAGACGAAAATCAACGCGCCCAAGCACTGTTAGATATCATCAAAGAAGTTGATTTCTTTAGTCAACAGACAAAATAACTTTTACATCATCCCCATCCCGCCCATGTCGGGTGCGGGGGGGTTTGGTTCGGGGATTTCGGCGACCAACGCGCCCATGGTCATGGCGGTAGCGGCGATGCTGACCGAGTTTTGGATTTCTTCGCGCAGAACGCGCGCGGGATCGACCACGCCAGCGGTTTTGAGATCGATCACGCCCTTTTCCGGCGTCATCACGTCCACACCGTAACCCGGTTTAGCGGCGCTAACTTCGGCAAATAACGCCTCAGTATTTAGACCAGCGTTATTCATCAACTGTTTGAACGGTTGCGCCAGCGCCACGCGCAAAATTTCCGCGCCCGCATCTTTCCCGGTGATTTCCTTACTTAGCGCGATCAGCGACACACCGCCGCCCGGCACGATTCCCTCTTCGAGCGCCGCTTTGGTGGCCGCCACAGCATCATCGACGCGGTATTTTTTCTCGTTAATTTCAGTTTCAGTCGCACCGCCGACTTTGATGACGGCGACTTTACCGTTCAAGGACGCTGCGCGTTTTTCGAGTTGTTCTTTATCATATTCGGATGGTGCGTTTTCGGCTTGTGCCAGGATTTGTTTGACGCGTTCAGCGACGCTCCGCCCATCGCCCGCTCCCTCGATAATCGTGGTGTTGTCTTTGCCGACGATAACTTTGCGCGCCGAACCGAGCACCTCGAGGCCGACATTTTCGAAACTGAGACCCTGATCCTCGGTGACTACCGTCGCGCCGGTCAAAATCGCGATGTCGACCAACACGTCACTCCGACGATCGCCGAAACTTGGTGCTTTGACCGCCACGGTGTTAAATACACCTTTCAATCGGTTCAGGATGAGTACACCCAGCGCTTCGCCCTCAACTTCGTCGGCGATCAAAACAACGTCCTTTTTGCCGGCCGCGGCTAACTTTTCCAAAATCGGCAAAAATTCCTGCACCGAACTGATTTTTTTATCAGTGATCAGGATAGCCGGTTTCTCGTAAATCGCCTCCATGCGCGTGGTGTCGGTCGCCATATAGGCGCTAACGTAACCCCGGTCAAAGGTGAAACCTTCGACCACCTCGGCCTCCATGGTCAAACTCTGACCCTCTTCGACGCTAACCACACCATCGCGACCGATTTTGGCAATCACGTCGGCGATCAACTGACCGATTTCGCTGTCGCCGGCGCTGATGGTCGCAACTTCGGCCACGCGATCTTTCTTGCCATCGACCGGTTCGGCCAATTTTTCCAGGCCGGCCAAAACTTCTTCGCCAGCTTTTTCAACACCGCGCCGTAGCTCCATCGGATTATGACCCGCCGCGATCAACCGATTCGCTTCCTTTAAAATTTCATAAGTCAGAATCGTCACCGTCGTCGTACCATCGCCGGCCGCTTTGTTCATCTTCTTGGCCGCCTGTTTGATCAATTCCGCGCCGATTTTTTCGCCCAAAGTTTCCTCAGTTTCGGGCAACTCGATCGCCTCCGCCACCGTCACACCATCGTGCGTAATATTCGGCCCACCATAAGATTTACCGATCACCACATTGCGACCTTTCGGCCCCATGGTTACTTTGACCGCATCAGCCAATTTCTTGGCGCCCGCCAAAATTTTCTCCCGCGCTTCGTCGTCATAAAAAACTTTCTTTGCCATAAAATTCCTCCAAAACCGTTAAATTTTTATCCTTATATTACCATTTTAGCAAAAAAAGTTGGCACTCGCAAGTGTGGAGTGCCAGCAACTATGTTTTTTTGACTGGTGGCAGTAACTTCAGCGGTAATTCACCGTCATGGATATTTTTTCCCATTAACAACCAGATGATTTGTGTGTCGGTGTTTAGTTGTTTATAAACCGGTGGATTCTCTCGATTTTTTGTCAGATTTAACTGTGCGCGAAACCATTTTAGGATATTAGAATCATCATTGCCCTGGATACGAAGGCGGTAAGCACTTTTAATTGCTCGCTCCACTTCTGACGGTAAAAAGCTAAACAGCAACGGATGTCTGCTTTTGGGGTTGGGATCTGGTAGTTTCATCAAATCTGCAGCTTCTGTCAGAATTTTCTTTTCGTCGAATGGTAATTTTAAAATCAGTAACTTTTCGTTCATATAAATGGCATCTTCCCCAGTATTAGCACTGGTAGCAGTAGGGATAACATCCGCTACTGATTTGTTGGCCGTAGTTGCAGTAGCTTTTCGTTGCTCAACGACTTGTCTGATTATATCTGCGACTGTTGGGCTCGAACAGTACTGATAGTTACCCTCGTCAAATTCGTTTTGGCCTTTGGCAATCTGATAAACTTTATAATCAAGAAGGATTTTTGATGCCGGTTCAAAATTCAGCATTTCGATTAGTCGGCTAAATTCAGCAGGATTTGTGTCTCCAGAAAAACACCCTAGTGCTAAACTTCTTATGAAATACGCCGATGCTTTTCCTTCTGTATCATTCTCCTCCATTGGCCAGCCAGAATGTTGATAGAATTTTTCAAATTCAGCAAAGCCCCCCCCCAGTAGATCAATGTTCCGAAAAATATCTGCTCTCAATAAACATTCGCGAATCGACTCTGGTAAAGCTCTCATATCGCTCATCTCCTCAAATAACCATATGAGCCTTTCTCTTGTTATATCATATGCGGTTACCGAATTAGTAGCCCAAACATCGAGCGCATGGTCTAGTACCTCTACATCGCTAAGATACTTCATCTTGCCTGGACGCTCGTACAACATTAAGTTGTAGGAGTTCCAAGCATGATCTAAATCGGATGCGTGCCTCTCAACTAGCCATCCGCAGCGCTCATAGTAGAACGAATCGTTTCTGCGCCACTCAGCATCGCGATCGTCACTTCTAGATGCAGATTCGGGGTTAAATTCAAAGCTACCTGGGTTAGAATTTTCCATTTTTTAGTTATAGCACACTATTGAGAAAAAGTCAAAAAAATCAGTCCTCCTGGGTACGGAGTGCCAGACGTCGCAGAGAATTTGGCATTAGAACCGTGGCGAAGGTTACCTCAGGATCAAGCTACTGGTTGCTGGTCGAGATAATCCATATATTCCCTTAACGTCGCAGTCCGCCCCTGCCGGGTACTCTGCCAGGCACAATAAGCCGCGGTAGCCTCCAGACTGCTGTTGATCAACGCCAAAGCTTCCTGATAGGCTTCCATACTGTTAAATCCCTGACGTATAGCATCTTGAGCAAGGCCCTCCAGGGCTGCCCGTTCTGTACTCGCATCGCCCGGCAAATCAACTGGGCCTTCTGGAGACCCCGTCCGCCCTGCCTGTTCGTAATTAGTCATTTTTATATCCTTTCATTAACCTATACCGCCATTTTATCACACTTACACCAAAAAGTCAAATAAACTGTTGTAACTACCATAACCTAAATAAAATGATAAGATGGAATGAGATGATAAATAGATTAAGATATTTTGAGTTCGAGGAAAACGAGGCTGGTGTTAATATTGGCAGAATATTTTCAGATGCTATCAGAAAAAGGGTTGCGGGTTCGGGTAATTTCACTAAAAACTTCTACGTAATGAAACAGAAATTAATCAATACTTACCCTAAATATTTTCAGGAAGTGTGTGATCGAGCCAGGGGCGCAGGAGTTGACGAAGATAAATACCTGCTGTTTGTCTCTTATGAGTTATGCGGAATAAATAGCGAAAAATGTACGGATGTGATTGTCAAAAACAGTCGTGGTGAAATACTATATGGGCACAACGAAGATGGATCATATACGTTAGATAATTCAGCAATGGTAAAACATTCGACCGATAAGGGGTGGTACATCGAATACTCTTGCATCGACTCGCTCGCAGGCACAACGTACTTGTGGAATAGTAGTGGAATTATTTTCAGTGGTAATTATATTTATACTGAGCACAAAAAACTAGAAAATATTTCAACGTGGTTTATTTTAAGGGATTTAGTTGAGTGTGGTAGTATAAATGAAATAATTGACAAGATCAAAAGTGTCGAAAGTGCCTCTGGATTCAATCTGAACGTTGTAGATACTAAAAACAACCGCTCGTACTCTATTGAGTTTTATCTAGATAAGGTAAGTGTAGTGGAAATAACTGGCAAATTTGAACATACCAACCACTTTATTCACTTAAGGGGGGGGGGTATTATCCGAAAGACAGCAATACCAAGGATAGGTTAGATAAAGTAAAAATACTACTGAACCAACACGACGTCAGCCGGATGACGATCGATAGTGTAAAAGAAGTGCTCGAATATTCAAGTGATAACTATATGCAGACAATCCATGTTAGTGAAGGTATCAAAAAGGACGAGGTGACTTCTGCCCTGTTTTTGTTTGATAGTAAAACACGAACTATTACGATTCACGATTATCTGGGAAAATCCAAAATATTGTTTAAGATATGAACATCGTATGTTGGACTGACGAACGACCAGAATTTTACACAATTGTTGCTAAAACATCTTCCTCTTTGACGATTAGGTATTCGACACTATCGACTTTGACTTCGGTGGTCGAATATTCGCGCACGATGATGCGGTCGCTGGATTTGACCTCTTTCACACTCGCACCGACAGCCACAACTTTGGCAATTTGTGATTTTTCCTTGGCATTATCCGGCAGATACAGACCACTGGCCGTTTTAGCCGCCGCTTCTTCGCGCGTGGCCACAATGCGCTCGCCGAGCGGTTTGATTGGTACTTTACTCATTAAAATTTCCTCCTTTTAGTCAATTATAGCAAAAAATTTAGCACTCGCAATATTAGAGTGCTAGAGATTCGCATCTTGTTTGGCGATGCTCAGACGCCGTGCTGTACTCGTTATGTGGTTGCTCAGCGTCCACTCTTTACCATACCTCTGTTCATTAATTGGGTCTTCATCATGTCCTTCACTTTTCACATAGCGCAGAGCTAACAACCCAAGCAGCGGTCCAATTTGAGAGTCAAGATCATTATTATCATTGTTAATTTCAGGAATCTGAATTGATCCAAAAACACTTACGTCATTTCCAGCAAATTTTGCAATATCGAACACCTGCAAAGCTCGTGCGCGACGATGTAAAATCCGCCACCAAACGGATGGATCAGTTAGTTTAACCGTGAAATCTGAGGTAAGTCCAGCATAACATTGGCGCGCTTCATAAAGTAAATCACTAACAGGCATCTTGTTCATTCTTTGATTATATAATACTTTTGTTAAAAAGTCAATCTGATGATGCTTACGTCGAAACTAACTTTGATTAGTTATAATGGATTTAACTCTGTTAACCAACTCATCCAAATGTTCTTGGTCAGTCGCCTCCGCATTGAGACGCAGAACTGGTTCAGTGTTGCTCGGACGTACGTTGAACCAACCATATGGATAATTCACGGTTACACCATCCAACTCATCAATCTGACCATCGCTAAATTCTTGTTTTAGATGTTCAAGGATTTTTTCTTTTTCATCATTATTATCAACCACATAGTTCGTTTCTGGAATCATTGGGTACAAGTGATATTCATCGACAATTTCTGACAATTTCCGACCATCGTCAGAAATCGCTTGCATAATGACCAACGACGCTAACAACCCAGAATCAGCATAATAATTATCGCGGAAAAATAGATGTCCCGAAGTTTCACCACCAAACAATGCGCCCTGTTCACGCATCGCTGGCGCAATATTTGTACGACCAGCTTTGGTACGAATCGGCGTTCCGCCCCACTTTTTCACCAGTTCTTGCGTCGAACGGCTAGTGCGCACTTCGTGAACGATCACACCGCCAGGTTGTTGTTCGAGGAAATATTTTGCACCGATGGTCAGAATATCACTACCTGACACTGGACGACCCAGATCATCAACCAGCACCGCCCGATCGCCGTCACCGTCAAAAGCAACGCCAAAATCGAGTTTGTCTGATTTAATCTTCGTAATCAAATCCTGTAGATTTTCTAATTTTGACGGGTTAGCTTCGTGATTGGGAAATGTGCCATCCGGTTCCATGTACATAGTTTCCGCTGTGATGGGTAGTTTGGGTAAAATATGTGGTAAAACCGCGCCGGCTGCGCCGTTACCGTTATCAATCGCAATGTGAAACGGTTTAAGGTTCGGTGCAAATTTCAGACAATGTTCAATCCATTCGTCAATAATTTCACGTTTACTAACAGTACCGGATTTATCCGACATGATAAATTCATCGGCGATTGCAGCATCGCGAATTTCAGCTAGTCCAGAATCCAGACCCACCGCAATAACCTGATCGCGATACAGTTTGATACCATTATCTTGGCCTGGGTTGTGACTGGCCGTGATAACTGCACCACCCGCCAATTCCCACTCGCCGACCGCGTAATATATCATATCGCTGGTGACTAAACCAATATCGTAAACATCTCGACCCTGTTCAATCAACCCTTTAATAAAACTTTCCGCCAGATTAACTGAATCTGGTCGCATATCATGCCCAACGGCTACCGGACCCTTAGTCGGCAACCATTCGGTAAAAGCTCGGGCGATTCGTTCGACAATCGCACCATTTAGTTGCGTACCGACTTTGCCACGAATGTCATAGGCTTTGAAAATTTCCGAATCCATATCCCCTCCTAAATTTAACATTTTCATTTTAACACATGCGAAAAAGTTTGGCGATTCGTCGTGTATCGTTATCTTGACAAAAACAGTTATGCTTGCAATTGTCATTTGCCGGGTATACAATATTTCAAATGTCAAGAGAGTCGCTCCCCCCCCCTACCACTAGTTCGACTGAGACTAGTACCAATAGAGAATCCAAACTCGAAGAGTTTCTTAAACCATTAAAAGAAGAGGGGTACACCTACTTTATTCAAGCAGGACATGTCTTTCCTAACAAGAAACCTGGTACAAAATATGATATTGGCGAACAGTATGATGAATATAATTATATAACCTTATATTTTATATATGAGAAAAATGGCCAACAATTTTATGGAACTATACACAACGATAGATATAAGGGCTTATGCGTGTCAACAAAAGATTCCGACGTCACAGATTTAATAGAAATTGGGTACTACCTCGCAGAGCCTTGGCATAATGATTACGGACTTGATTGTACTAGAGTTATCAATTTAGACGAAGAGGAGTGGGCATTCAAGGCACATGAGCGGGAAAAAATATGGCCATCCAAGCTAGACGATTATCCCGAATATGTAAAATTATTACAGAGCGAGGGTATCAAACCACAGGGGTTAAACGACGCTTCTATGGAGAGAATAAATCAAAAGATAGCGGAGCTGAAAGGTCAAGCTGTCGGAGCGACAAGTGTGCACCTTGTCAAAGGATAAAAACTGCTAACGAGAACGCGTGAGGGACTTGCGACGTTTGTCACATCTTCTTCAGCAGTTTCCGCGCTGTTTCGATTTCATTCCAACGATGTTCGCCGTCAGCGCGTTCGATGGTTTTTTCGTGACCTTTACCAAGGAGCATGATTACATCGTCCATCGATTTTGCTTGTTTTAAGGTAAATTTGATAGCCTTGATCCGATCATGAACTTTGAACAAGTCTTTACCCAGTTTTTTGCCAGACTGTTCAGCGCCACTAGCAATTTGCGCTAGGATTCCTTCACCGTCAACATCGCGATCATCCTCTTCGGTTAACACTACGATATCAGCATATTTACCAGCAATTTGACCCTGCACTGCGCGTTTTGCTTCGTCGCGACGGCCGGCCGAACCGAACATGACGATTAATTTTCCTTTGGTGGTAGTGCGAAAATCGTGTAATAACTTTTCAAAACTGTCGGGCGTGTGAGCATAATCAACCACCACTTCAAATTTTTGTCCTTCGTCGAGACGCGTCATGCGACCCTCAACTGATTTTAACGCTGCGATCCCTTTTTCAATCTGTTCTGGCGTCAGTCCGTAACTGAGTCCCACACCAACCGCTGCCAATGAATTATAAACGTTGAATTCACCCGGAATCGACGAACGAATATGCAAACGAGCGTCGTTATATTTGATGTAATAATCGATGCCTGACGGTGTTAATTTAACCTGACGCGCTAGCAAATCCCCTTTCCCAATACCATAAGTTAACGGATGTGCGATGTCTTTAGCGAACACATTAGCTGTTGGATCATCAGCGTTAATAATACCAACACGTTGGCCGTCGTGAACTTTATCAGCGGATTTGAATAGTTTTCGTTTAGCATTTAGGTAATTAGCGAAAGTTTTATGATAATCCAAATGCTCATGTGTGACGTTAGTCATCACCGCCACATCAATTGGAATACCAAAAGTTCGATATTGCGCTAGGGCGTGCGACGTCACTTCGAGTACTAAATATTCCGCGCCAGCATCACGAATATCAGCGATACGCTTGTTAAGTAATCCCGCACTTACTGTAGTCATGTGCGAAATTTGTGATTTTAAATTTTTTCCCACACCATACGCTACTGTGGTCATTAAACCAACCTTGAACCCAGCTTCTGTTAACATACTGTGAATCATGAACGCTGTGGTAGTTTTACCGTTAGTGCCAGTTACACCAATAACTTTCATGCTGGATGCTGGATAATCATACTTGGTTGCCATTCTAAAAGATCGTAAACGGTGCAACGGTAAAACCAATTTATTGTAACCAGGAATTCTCTCTAATAATTTTTTAATCATAGCAGTCATTGTATCAAATTTAAAAATTTTAATAAATGTCGCGAGAGGGTGTGTGTCGCACTACGCCGCGCCATAATCGTTCAGTTTGTTGCCATCGTCCGTATTTGGTTGGTTTTAGTACTTGATCATAAGTACCAATAAAGTCAACCACCGGCGCTCCAAAACTCAGTTTGAAAGTTACTAGCGACGCTAAAGCGTGTGTTGGATCGTTCAAGCGATCACTCGGCGGTGTTCCGCCAAGATCATAATTTGTGATCCCACGTTCACGCAAAGTACACATAATTTGCCAATGTAACAGATGTGAAAAGTGAGTTTTTCCATCACGTCGCGATCCACCATCCTTATACAGAGCATTTTTTCCTGACCAACTGATAAAGGCGCCCGCCATTGGTTCTTGACCGTTCGGTGGTAACACGAAGAAAAATCGTCCGATGCTACGCTCAGCAAATTCTTGCCAAAAACGTTGATAATAATCTTGACGCCTGATTGACAGTTTAGCGCGTTTGGCAGTGTTTTTGTAAAGTTGCCACATTTGAGCAATACTAGCAGGCGACGGTTCGACGTCAATCACTCGTAATCTTTCTTTCTTACCACCTCTGATGGAACGCCGAGCACGTTGACGAAAACTCCGCCACAAATCTTCCTCGGGTTGATCCAGATTGATTACTACAGTGTTAATAGTTGAGCGCTGAATGTTAGAGACTTTGGTTAAATCGTTTGGTAAAGTTTTGATATCGTTATGGATAATCGGCGGATTCATTTTGATCAGTATCGCTGTTTTTTCAAACTTACGATTCAACCGACAAATTTCGCGCCACTGTTTGACGTTGACAACACCTGGACCACGCGGTAGATAAACTATCCGTCCAATACCGGTGATTTTTCGAGTTAGTGCTAGCGTATAAACTTGACCAAAAGAAGTTTCATAAACCCAAAACTCTGGTTGCCAACCCTGGCGCTTTTTCACTGCAGCGAAAGCTTTAGTTTGAAAAACTTCACCACCCGCTGGGTTTTCTGTTAGTAACTCGTCCCAACGTTTGATTTCTCGCGCGGTTGCTTGCCTTAGCACACTTTTCACCCCACTATTTTACGACGAAATGGACGAAAAGGACAGAGCGCGAGAAGTCAGGATTTTATCCTCGCTGAACTTTCTCCCCAAAATGTGTTAATATTGTCGTTATGATGAAATTGAATCTGAACCATTTAGCGATAATTTTGGACGGTAATCGTCGCTGGGGTCGTGCGCATGGTATGAAAATGAGTGTGGATTTTTATATTAAAAGTGGTTTGCTCGGTCTGGATGTGGCGCAGGCCGCTTTTGATCGCGGTATCGATAATTTGACAATTTGGATTGGTAGTGTGTCTAATCTGACCAAACGACCAACTCTCGAAATCAAAGCTCTTAACAAAGCGTACAAGAAATTTTTCGCTGATTCAAAAAATCTCGATTTCGCCCATGAACGACGAATCAAAGTCGATTGTTTGGGTCGTTGGCGCGATTTATTGGAATCCGACACAGTAAAAGTCATCACGAAAACTGTCGACGAAACTGCTATGTACGCTGATTCTGGTAGGCGATTGACGGTGTTGCTCGGCTATGACGGTAGCGAAGAGCGCGGCGCGGCGCTGCAAAAGATTTTGACGAGTCCGATTTCCCTCCGCATGCCTAGTCTGGCGCCAAATCGCCAGACAGTTGACGACGAGGCGGAACGAGAAAGAGACGGGCTTGCTGGGGGAACGTCGGACGAACTCCATTACTTCGCTAATCTATTGCGCCAGAATTCTTGGACTGGCCACTTACCGGATGTTGATTTGATCATTCGTACGGGGGTGAGTAACGATCCGCACAACTCGGCTGGTTTTCTCAGTTTGTTGGCCGACAACACACAATATGCTTTTTTGGAAACCCTTTGGCCGGACTTTACCCCTGAAATGTTACATCAAATTCTGGATGATTTTGCTACGCGTGAACGTCGCATGGGGAAATAATGAAAATTCTCGGAATCGAGAGTTCTTGCGATGAGACCGCTGCTGCGGTGGTCGAAGATGGTCGAAAACTACTAAGTAACGTTATTCAGAGTCAAATCGATATCCACACCGCATTCGGCGGCGTCGTTCCAGAAGTAGCAGCCCGTTCGCACCTCGAAGTGATTTTGCAGGTGGTTGACGAAGCGGTGCGAGAAGCCGCAAGCGAGAAGCTCGTTGACCCCGACAGGGCTGTTCGGATGACGCGAGGCGGGGCGGACCGAGTGGCAGG
>WQTP01000026.1 GCA_009786195.1 Candidatus Saccharimonadota bacterium | reverse complement strand
CGATATCTATTTTGGTGCCAAAGTCGACCTCACCAAACCCAGCGGCAAATACCAAACAGTGGTGGTGTACACGGTGGTGGCGAATAGTTAAACCTTAAACCCTGATTTGCCCGCCTTGGCCCCAAATCTTTCCCCTCAACACGCAATTTTCGCCCGTCGTCACGGGGAAAATCGCTCTCTCCTCGTCGTAACTGCGGACGGTTTCGGAGAGAGATTCGGGGCTTGGCTCGTTTAGGGTGAAAAGGGCTCAGGAATTTAATTAAACAAAAAAAGCACTTGCGTTACTAAAAAAAATACGCTACAATATAAGCGTAGCCAAAAATAAACAGGCTAGAAAAATATAAACAGAGGACAGAAATGTCAGAAACAAATTTTTTTGGGCTATCGCGTGGTAGTTACGATCCGCTGGCCGGTTTATCGCGTCCGTTAACGATACCAGAGCGACCTGTCACACCGCCGCCGCCGATCGTGCATCCACGTGAGTCACAACCACCACCTCGACCGGTGGAACGGGTGGTTTATAAATCAGTGCCAGATCCAGTCAAACCAACGTCAGAAACCACACCACCAGTAGTTTTAGTGGATGATTTACTGAACGATTTTATTGATAACAAACCAAAAGTTAGATCAACGAACAAGGCGAAAAAAGCGCTAGTTAAACTGAAACAAAAAATGATAACTCGCAAATCGGCTGCTCCAGTTAATCGACAAACTAAAATCACTAAAGTAACTAAGGAAACTAAAGCACCTCCAGCGGCCAAGACGATCAAAACTCCCAAAATAGTTAAAGTTCCCAAAACAATCCATGCGTCAAAACCAGCCGACTTTACAGCGCAAGCTTTAACTGTGGCAGCTAACACCACAGTGGCGGCAAATTCACCAACGACTAGGACTTTAACGTTGAATAGCGACGGTGAAGCAGCTATGACCAAATCAGAAAATCGCTTGCCGAGGTTTTATTTGGAAGTAAAAATCAACAAACAGCGTGTCTGGGCGTTTATTCGCACTCTTATTGTGGTGAGTATTTTAGCGGTTAGCGGTTATTTAGTATGGGACATGTGGCTAGCTAACCAGATTGCTCCAGAAGCCCTACTAAGTCCAGTATCTGCGGTGGCGGTTGATGAAATTCTACCACCGAACGCTGATGTGACGAGTATTAGTAACCAAGCTTGGGCTGCGCATACCACGCCAGCCGACCAAGCGCGCTATCTTTACTTGCCGAGCATCAATGCTCGTGCGCGTGTCATGAGTGTTGGTATTAATAGTAAAGGTAAAATTGATGCGCCGAAGAACGTCAACGACGTAGCTTGGTACGATGGTTCGGCCAAACCGGGAAGAGAAGGACAAGTTTTCATAAGTGGTCACAGTTCTTTTGCGCCGACGTACAAAGCCGCATTTGACAATCTGTCAAAAGTCCAAATCGGTGATCACATTATTATTGAGCGTGGCGACGGCAAAAAAATCAACTATCGTGTGGTTAATACTGAAACCATAAAATCTGATCAAGTTAATATGAAAAAAGTACTCAACGTACCAGACGACGGTGCGCGCGGACTGACCCTAATGGGTTGCACTGGCGCGTTTAATTACCGCACTGAAAGTTCTGATATGCGGATAATTATTTATGCAGTACAAGAATGATCTAAATCGCTAAATCCTGCTATGGGCCCGCCTGAGCCCTGGGTCTCTCTCCTCAACACGCAATTTTCGCCCGTCGTCACGGGGAAAATCGCTCTCTCCTCGTCGTAACTGCGGACGGTTTCGGGGAGAGACCCGGGGCTTGGCTCGTTTGGGGTAGAAGGGGATTTAAGAAATTAAGTAAGGTAACTTTGTCTTTTGTCGCGTCTATGATACAATAAGCTTATGATCTTACTGGACAGAGTTTCCAAGATATACAAACGAGGGTTACGACCGGCGTTAGACAAAGTATCATTACATATCGCGCCGCGAGAGTTTGTTATTATTGTTGGCGTCAGCGGAGCAGGAAAATCAACATTACTTCGGTTGTTAACCCGTGAAGAAAAACCGACTAGCGGCAAAATTGTGGTTGGTGGTATTGATTACGACACACTCGACGATCGCGACACGCCGCTCCTTCGGCGCAAAATCGGCGTGGTTTTCCAGGATTTCAAGTTATTGCCGAATCGCACGGTTTTTGAGAATGTAGCACTATCGCTCGAAATTTCGGGACATACTAATCGTGAAATCAAGGAAAACGTACCAAAAATCTTGGAATTGGTTGGTCTGCGTGGCAAAGGTAAAAGTTTTCCGCGCCAGTTATCGGGCGGTGAACAACAGCGGGTAGCTATTGCTCGTGCTATGGTACGTCAGCCGAAAATCTTGATTGCGGATGAACCAACAGGTAACCTTGATTCAAAAAACTCTTGGGAAATTGTTCGCTTGCTGACTAAAATCAACAAATTTGGTACTACGGTTGTGTTGATCACACATTCGACAGAAATCGTTAATCGACTAAATACGCGCGTTATTACACTTGATAATGGCAAAATTATCAGCGATATTGCTAACGGAGGTTATCGTCAATGAGTAAAACTAATCGCCCCGCCAAGGTTCGTCTGACGCGACCAAAACAGACGCGGCGTTTGCTGACACGTTCGCGCATCGTGCGTTACGGTATGCGAAACTTTACGCGTAATGCTTGGTTAACGGTGGCGGCGACAGCGGTTATGGCAGTGACACTTCTGATTATATTCGCGACGGTAGTAATGAGTCAGATGCTTAGCGGTACGGTGGTTAAATTGCGTGAAAATATTGATATTTCAATTTATTTTGATCCAAAAACTGATGATGATACTTTACATAATTTAATGGGGAAAATGCAATTAGTCGATAATGTAAAGGAAGTAACAATTAGCAATAGTCAGAATGAATATAGTAAATTTATCGAAGAAAATAAGGACGATAGTGAACTGATCAAAACAATATCGGATATTGAAGTTAATTTCCCAGCGGTTATGCATGTCAAAGTTAACGATTTGAATAATTTGCAATCAATACGCGACATGGTCGAAGAAGATCCACAATATCAAAAATGGCTCTATACTAGGCGGCAACCGACTTATTCTGGTGATCAACAACAAACAATTAACAAGATTGCTAATTGGGCCAACCTAGCGCAGCGGGGTGGGTTAGTTGCAGGTGCAGTGTTCTTGATAATTTCAATTTTAGTTATCTTTAATACAATTCGTATGGCAATTTTTAGTCGACGTGAAGAAATCGAAATGATGAAACTAGTGGGTGCTGATAAACACTTTATTCGTGGACCGTTTCTGATTGAAGCTGAAATGTATGGAATCTTAGCGGCGTTAGTTGCAATAATACTGGGCTATCTGGCATTTATGGGACTAGCGCCAGGACTATCGAATTATGGTGTAATGGTCGATACTGTTCAATCAACAATGACTTCTTGGTGGTGGTTAGTATTACTAATGATGATTATCATCGGCATTGCAATCGGATACCTCTCAGCGCGATTGTCAGCTAGGCGTTATTTAAAATAAAAGTTTTCCACAAACTTTAGATCTTGACAAGCATAAGCATCATGCGCTACAATAAGTGCATGGTCTCCTGACCACCACTTTAAAAGGAGGACGAAATGAAGCATCAGAAATTCTTAACCTGCAAGCAATCTACCGGCGGCGGGTTTTTTGTTGATATAGCTAAAAGAATTACTCTATTAGTGATGGCTGGTTTAATGTTATGGGGTGGTATAATAGCAATTGTGCCGTCACAACCGGTCACGGCGGCTAATTATTACGAAGAACAAATAGCTAAACTACAGAATGAAATTAATGGTTATAACGAACGAGCCAAAGCACTAGCGCAGCAGGCGGACAGTTTGTTGAACGCGGTTGCTCTTTTGCAAAATCAACAAAATGCTTTACAGGCGGAAATCGATCTTAACAAAGCCAAAATTGATAGTCTGAGCAGCGAGATTGCTGCCAACGAAACTAAACTACTAGAGCAGGGTCTAGTTCTTGGTGACACACTAGTCGATATGCATTTGGATAAGCAAACTACACCGCTGGAGATTCTAGCAAGTAGCCGAAATCTTAGCGATTATGTTGATAAACAAGCCCAGCAAGCGACTGTCAAAGAACAAATTAGTCTTTCGATTCATAAAATTAACGAACTAAAGAAAATACTACAAGAAGAAAAAACAACAGTTGAGGGACTTTTAAAAGATCAGGAATATCGTTATAGTCAATTAGCATCGATGAAGCAAGAACAGCAAAATCTCCTCGATGCGACTCAGGGTCAGGAAGCAACTTATAAAAAATTAGTCGAAAAAAATAGTAAAGAAATTGAGCGACTCAGAGCTGAACAGGTTAGAATTAACCAAACTTCAACCGGTGGCGGCACTATTGTTGCTGGTGATCCTAATCGTGGCGGCTACCCAACTTATTTATATAACGCACGCAAGGATTCATTGATTGATCCGTGGGGTATGTACAATCGCGAATGTGTCAGTTATGCGGCCTGGAAAGTACACCAAGCTTACGGCAATATGCCATATTGGGGTGGTATTGGTAATGCTAATCAGTGGGACGATAATGCAGTTCGGATTGGAATTCCTTATGGAACAACACCCAAACCAAAATCCGTGGCAGTCTGGAACGCTGGCCGCTGGGGCCATGTAGCTTGGGTTGAATCAGTCAACGCTGATGGTACATTTAACATATCGGAATTCAATCGAAATGGTGATGGTGAATATTACGAACGACGTGGCGTTTCAGCTAACTCGGCTGATGTTTATATCTATTTTGGCGAATGGCGTCGCTAAAATTTGGTATCAGTATAGAGTTTGTGTTAATATGGAGTAAATGAAAGTTTCACTAAATCCGATACCCGGTGATGTATCGACGCCGCTAAATATGAAAAAGACAGTTGGTGTATCGATAACAGTTTGTGTTATCACAGCGCTAGTGGTTGGGGTGCTCGGTTTCGCACTTGGTACACGATACACCCAAATTTTTGTTAGTAGCGGCGACAGACTAGACTATTCTGAATTGGACGAAGTTTACGCTAATTTACGTGCTAAATATGACGGTGAACTAAATCGTGAAAAACTAACTCAAGGTGCAGCAGCCGGCATGATGGCATCGACGGGGGATCCTTATACAGCGTACTTTACGATTGAAGAAGCCAAAGAACTAAATGCTGACCTAAATGGTTCGTTCACGGGTATTGGTGTTGAACTGGGGCGAAATGATAAACAACAATTGGAAATTGTTAGTCCGCTTGATAACAGCCCGGCCAAAGCGGCTGGTTTACTAGCGCATGACATCATCATGGCCGTCAACGATGAGGATGCGGTTTGGTGGACGCCGGAAAAAGCAGTCAACAAGATCCGTGGTGAAGCTGGCACAACGATCAAACTAACGATTGTGCGAAATGGTGAAACCAAAGAGTACTCAATTGTGCGGGCCAAGATTACTGTACCGAGCGTTAATAGCGAAATTGTTGATGATATCGGGTACTTAAGAATTTCGCGTTTTGGTGATGATACGATTAATCTGGTACGCGAAGCAGCTAAGAGTTTCAAAAACAAGAATGTCAAAGGTGTAATCTTGGATTTGCGCGGCAACGGCGGCGGCTACGTTGATGCGGCGGTTAAAGTTTCGAGTCTTTGGCTGAAAAATGGCGCGATAGTTGTCGAAGAACGTCGTGGTAATAAAACTTTTAATACCGAAAAGGCCTCTGGTGATGCAATTTTAAGTAATATCAAAACGATAGTGTTGATCGATGATGGTTCAGCTTCGGCCAGCGAAATTGTAGCGGGGGCGTTGCGGGACAATAATGTAGCGACATTAGTTGGTGTAAAAACTTATGGTAAAGGTAGCGTGCAAGAAATCTTACAGATGAAAAGTGGTGCTAGTTTGAAAATCACCATCGCCAGATGGTATACACCGAAAGGCAAAAATATCGATGGTGATGGTCTAGAACCAGATGTTAAAGTTGAAATGACTGCAGAAGAATACAACGCCGGCAACGACACGCAGCGGGCGAAAGCAACGGAACTTCTACGTTAATATAATATTGCTAGGTTGTGGGAACTTGACATAGTTAGCTAATTATAGCACAAAATTACGTACTTGCAAAGAAATCCTAAATCGCTTATGATGGAAGTATGGATGGCGTAAAGAAGAAGATTTTGCTAGTCGAAGATGATGAAACATTAGCGTTAGTCTACAAACAGCGCCTTGAGCTTGAGGGTTTTGAAGTGGAACATGTTAACAATGGTGAAAATGCGTTGGACATGGCAGTAAAGTTCATGCCAGAGTTGATTTTACTGGATGTGATGATGCCGAAATTAAGTGGTTTTGATGTGTTGGACATTTTACGTAATACGCCCCAGACGCGGAATATCCGCATTGTTATGCTAACGGCGTTAAGCCAACCGAAAGATGCTGAACGTGCTAAAAAACTTGGTGCTGACGATTTTCTCGTCAAATCCCAAGTAGTCATCGGTGATGTGGTTGCTCGCATCAAACGTCAATTGGACGTGAATACTTAGTTTTATTCTACCGAAACCTGAGTACGATAAACAGTTTTACCAGTGAAAGTGCGAGTTTTTCGCTTGACGAATTTAACAACACCATCACGACCTGCGTGAATAGTGAAATTGCGACTAACATAAGTACCGGGGCCGGCGATTTTAGTTGCACCAACTTGGCGAACGATGACCGCGCCACTTTTAACTTTTTGACCACCAAAAACCTTGACGCCGAGTCGATGACCGGCATTATTATGAACGTTTTTCGAGCTGCCGCCCGCCTTAACATGGGACATAAAAAAGAATCTCCTTTACCAAATTTGACTCACATTATAGCAAATTATGGTTTACGACGCAAGACTAAAAGTTCTCTAGCTACAATTTGATTTTCGCGATGATAAATCAAAGGTTTTTGATCATCTGAATAAAAAATTTGTTCATAACCAAGAGCAACAAGTTGACAAACTAGGGGCAGGTGATAAGTTTTATTGTTCAAAAACCAGCATGGTACAGCCACACAAAGACCCGTTTCAGGGGTGATTTGTGGGGCGAGGTTAATTAAAAATTTACTTAAAATAGTGTTGCAGGTAGTAATGTTTTGTTGTAATTTCTCGGTCGGTGGCGGGGTAGTGTAAGGCTGACCAAGATAAGTTTCAGTCGCTATAACGTCAATCGGTTGTGACCAAATGTAGTTAGTAGCGTCGCCAACTTCTGATTTTGATTTAAAAATTACTTGGTGAGTTTTTTCTAACCAGGCCAAATTAGTTTTCGTAAAATCAATCATGCGGGACTCGATGTCCGTACCATAAACGTCGAAACCCATCAGAGCGGCTTCCTGTAGAATCACACCAGTACCGCAGAATGGGTCGAGGAGGGTAGTCTGGCGGTTTGGCGCCAGCCCAGCCCTCGTCGCAAGAGTTTGGTCCAACACGTTGTCGTCTTTAGAAAGAGAATTTTTACAAGCGCCGTGGGCGAGATTTATCATAATCTGCGCCAATTTCGGCGGGAGCATACCGACACGGGCGTCACGTTTGGGGCGACCACGATCGCGCAGGGTGTAGGCGTTGAGATTCTGCACACCAACTAATTCGGCGATGACCAACCGATGACCGATATAGGCCATCAGGAGTTCGACTTTGTTGGGCGATGAACCCAGTTTATTGCCCAATGTCGCAGCGTCAGAAATTTCGGCCGTCGTGTTCGGCAAAACACGCACTGATCGCTCGAGGTGGCTTTTTAGGAACATGGCGGTTTTCTTGGCACTAGTCGCCGAAGCGATTTTGCCGTAATGGCTAATACCGAGAGTGATTTTTCCGGGCGGCAAATCACTAAACTTGTCAAGCAAAAATTTACCAGGATTGCCGTCGTTGTCATAAATCACCCGACCGATTTTGCGAATGCCACCCAATCGGTCGATATTCGGTATTTCGTCGACTGCGACTAACACTACGCCCGGTAAAATTGTTTCCACATTACCAAAAACCGCTCGTAGCTCAGCGATCCCAATCTCTGGTTGACGACCTAAAATCAACAGTATCATACTACGGTATATTGTATGATAGAATAGAGTTGTGTACAAGCAGAAACATTTTTTAAAACAACTAGCATGGCGACTTCAACATAGCAGTTGGCGAACCAAGCTCAACATTGTGACACTTATACTGATCGTAGCGATGTTAATTTTAGCGCGACACGAATTAGTCGAAGCGTGGCATTTGATGGGGCGGGTGAATTTACTGATATTAATATTATTAATACCGATACAGTTTGCGTCTTATTACGCAGGTGCCGAAATTTTCTTTACTTATCTCAGGTCGCGAGGACAGCTAAAACGAACAAACATGCTGCAAGCAACGGCCATGTCGTTGGAACTTAATTTTGTAAATCACATCTTTCCATCAGGTGGTGTTAGTGGTGTATCATATATGATTTGGCGACTCGGTAAACTGGGTGTAGCGGCGGGACAGGCGACGATGGCGCAGATCATGAAATATGTAGTACAAATGGGTACGTTCATGGTGCTGATGGCGCTGGCGTTGATCTGGACAACGCTGGAAAATCGAATGGCTAACTGGGTGATAGCAGCCACAGCGATCGGTATCACCAGTTTGATTTTTCTAGTGCTTTTTGGCGGATATCTGATTGGTTCGCGGTCGCGCATGAAAAACTTTGCGCGTTGGTTGACTAAAACATTAAATTCGCTTGTCAAGAAAGTCACATTTGGTCGCAAATCGGAAATTTTAGAATTGGAACGAACTAAGCGATTCTTTCTTGATTTTCATAGTGACTTTGTAGTGCTTAAAAATGATAAAAAACTACTAGTGAAACCAATAATTTGGTCGTTTTTATTTAATCTTTTCGAAATTTTATTATTCATGGTTAGTTTTTGGGCACTTGGTACTTGGGCAAACCCAGCGGCACTGTTAATCGCTTATGGTGCAGCGACTTTGACGGGCATATTTATGTTAACGCCAGGTGGTGCAGGTGCTTATGAAGCGTTGATGATTGGTATTTTAACAGCCAGCGGCATAGCGGGTGGCACAGCGTTCGCGGGAGTGATTTTAGCACGAACAATTTTGATTATTGGCACATTGGTCAGTGGTTTTGTGGTATATCAACACGCTTTACATAAATACGGTCGACCAGATTTGGATAAATAGGTTTATGCAAAAATCCGACATGCAGTTTACTGTTAGCGAAACCACTGCGCTGCTCAATCAAATTTTTGAAACCGCGATACCGAACATCACTGTAATTGGTGAAGTGGCGAATTTTAAAGTTAATCAAGGTAAATGGGTATTTTTCGATATCAAAGACGACGAATCAAGTCTGAGTTGCTTCATGAGCCTGTTTAATTTGCACACAGCGATTGAAGACGGCATGCAAGTTACGATCACAGCACGACCGACCGTCACTAAATGGGGTAAATTTTCGCTGACTGTGCAAACTATCCGACCAGTTGGCGAGGGTTCGATTAAGCGGGCTTTTGAACTATTGCGCACTAAATTAGATGTTGAAGGATTATTTTCATCTGAACGTAAACGACATTTACCAGAATTACCGCAAAAAATTGGGATTATTTCTTCAACTAGTGCGGCGGGCTATCGAGATTTCATAAAAATCCTGAATGAACGATTCGGTGGCTTGGAAATTATAGTAACACCAGTACAAGTGCAAGGTCAAGGTGCAACTGAACAGATTATCGCAGCACTGAAATTCCTGAACGAAAGAAAAGAACCACCCGAAGTTATTGCGATTTTGCGTGGCGGCGGATCACGTGACGATTTAGCGACCTTTGATAACGAACCATTAGTACGCGCAGTCGCGGCTAGCCGTGTGCCGACAATTACTGGCATTGGGCATGAAATCGACACAACTTTAGTTGATTTAGTAGCCGATGTGCGAGCGAGTACACCGTCAAACGCTGCGGAAATTCTCATACCGGACAAACGTGAAATTCTGTCACAAATTAATTTTTGCCTACAAAGAATGCTCGACGCGGCGGCGGAAAATTTTTCGCGAGCGAGCGAGAAAACCAGACGCGATTTTCGTGAAATCGCAGCACATACAACGAAAATCCTGACGCTCGATGAACAGAAATTTAAATTACTTCACGCGACTTTTTTGGCGTTTAACCCGCGCGAAATTCTTCGACGTGGTTATGCGATTGTGCGTGACTTGGCCGGTCGCATCATTGCCGAATCAGCGATAGGTGATATGATACAGATAGAAACTAGAACTGCTATAATTGACGCAGAGGTAAAGAAAGTGACCAAATAATGAAATATAATCAACTAAATTACTCAGCATTGAATCAAAAGAAAATTTCGAAACGTAATTTTACTAAAAAACAATTAAAAATGGCGGGGATAAAGAATATTACACTATGGGAGAAAATTGGGATAATTGCAGTAATAATAGCGATAATCATGTTGATTGTTGTATTGGAAAGTGGCAGTGATTGGCTGATAGCTATTATCGTCACAACGATACTCACTCCACTTATAGCGTATGGATTTTTATATGAGTTAAGAAAAATCAATGAAGAAAATCTAAAATTACTAAAATTCGCGCTCGATAACAACCTAACTTATTTTGCAACTATGGCTGCTATGGGGTCTGGATCCACTAGAACAACTGAACCAATCATGTTTAATATTGGTAATCCGAGAATCCAAAGTAACACACTTGTATTCCCAAACGGCGCAACACTAGCAAAATATCAATACACGGTCGGCAGTGGCAAAAATAGTCGAACTTACAGATTTTACTACATGTGCGTTAAATTACTGCGCCCAATACCGCACTTATTTTTGGATAGCAAAAAAAATTTAATTAATCCGAATGTTATTGGATACAAAGTTAAAGAACTAAAACTCGAGGGTGACTTTAACAAATATTTTAAATTACTAGTGCCGCCTGGCTATCAGACGGACGCGCTACAAATTCTCACGCCCGATGTTATGAGTGCGTTAATTGATTTCGGCGAATCCTACGATTTTGAATTAATCGGCGACGAACTGTACATGTATCGGAATTCTCAATTCTCGGGAGCGTTATGTGATTCAGAAGAAAACATGCGACAGTTTTTGGAAGCTGTTGAACATATTGTCGGTGAATTCAACCAGCAAGCTAAAACTTATAGCGACGTACGAGCTGGCAACGTGACGAGCGGCCTAGTAGCAAAAAAGGGTGCGAAATTTGAACGAAGAATGGTATTTTTTAACACTAATGTTAACAAAATTTTTATTATTGTGATTATTGTAACTGTGGTCATTGCGCTGATGTCCATATCATTGGCGATATTTCCATAATCTGATATAATATCAATATGAGTAATCAAAAATCTTTGCGTAAATTAATGAATGAGTTTGAAGTAATTGTAGCTTGGTTCGACAGTGACAACTTGGATGTCGAAGCAGCAACAACAAAGTTCGAAGAAGGTGTCAAATTAGCCGAGCAAATCCAACAACAACTGACTGAAGCTAAAAACAAAATTAAAATCGTCAAAGAAAAATTTGACGAATCGAACTTAATCGAATTGGAATAAGAATGACCACTATTGCAATAATCATCGGTTGTGCTATTGTAGCAGTTATTGGAATTGGCGTGATAATCGGTGGAGCGCCATTCGTGCCGACCAGGAAAAAGTGGACTGTTGATGCTATGAAACTAGCTAATGTTGGAGCAGACGATGTAGTGGTTGACTTGGGTTCGGGCGATGGGACAATACTAATTGCGGCACTAGAATCAAACGCCAAACGAGCGATTGGTTATGAAATCAATCCATTACTAGTCGTCTGGTCGCGTTTGCGCTTGCGACAATTCAAGAAACGCACCACAATCAAAACGGGTAATTTTTTTCGTGCAAAATTACCAACAGATACGACCGTTATCTATCTGTTTCAAGTGGAAAAAGTATTGCGAAAAATCCCGAAATTTATCGACCAACAACGTGCCGATTTGAAAACCAAAAAATTACGCGTAGTGTGTTTTGGCGCAGAAATTCCGGGAAAAAAATTTTTACGCGAACTCGGCGGGATGAGTCTCTACGAGTTCTAATATTGCGTCCGTTTTATTCTTATGCTAAACTAAAATCATGAAAGTTTCTGGACGATATAACGAGCGTGGCACAATCAATCCGATTCTAGTGGGTATGATAATTTTTGCACTGTTGACGGTGGGTTTAGGTATTGGTTTTGGTTGGGCATACTTACAAATGATCGACTACAAAGACCAGTCGGACCAAAAAGTTGCGGCAGCAGTCGAAGCGGCCAAAGTCGAACAAAAAGAAGTCGACAAAAAACAATTCGAGGAAGATTACAAGCGACCAAACAGCGTTTTCACTGGTCCGGTCGACTACGGTTCAGTCAGTTTTGAATACCCGAAAACTTGGTCAGTCTACATCGACAAAGATGGTACAACCAGCAGTGAATATGCAGCCTACTTTTACCCTAACACAGTACCAACAGTGAAAAACACAACACCGTATGCACTGCGGGTGGTGATTTCGAATCAAAAGATTGACCAAGTACTAAAAAATTACGAAAGTAAAGTCAAGAAAGGTGAACTAACTTCGTCGACCACTAAGTTAATTGATGCTAACGACGACCCCAATTCTAGTTATGGTAAAGGTACGCGCATCGATGGTCAATTTGACAAAACTATCAACGGTTCAGCGGTTTTCTTTGATATTCGCGGCCGGACACTGAAAGTTTTTACTGATAGCGAGAATTTTCAGAATGATTTTAATGCTATTTTAAAAACTTTGAAATATCGCGACTAGTATAAGCTCAAGCAGCATCAGTTTTTAAAAAGTGATACAATAGAAGCATGGATGACTTCGGAGGGGGTTTGGTGGCGGCGGCGCACGAATTGAAAACGCCGCTGACATTAGTGCGTCAATTATCGCTGCAGCTGGCGGAAACTAAGGACGACGCGGCGCGCGCGGAAATTGCGCGGCGCATTCGTTTGACGTCCGAGAGATCGCTGCGTTTGGTGGATAATTTAACGCGCGCAGCGCGACTAGAATCGGCCATGTTCGAAATGGAACCAGTACTACTCAGCGGTCTGTGTCATGAAGTAGTGGATGAGTTGTCGCCACTGTCGCTGGCGCTGGGTCAGGAATTTCAAATAAAAGTTGGTAAATCACCCCTGGTGGCGGTGGGGAATCGCGATTTGTTACGCTCGCTCGTGATGGGTTTGGTGGATAATGCGTTGCAATACAATGCGCCCGGTGCGTCGATCGAAATTAGTACACGAATTCGTCGTAACGAAGCAGAATTAGCGGTGCGCGATCATGGGTCGACGATGGATTTAGCTGAATTTCGGCGACTAAAGGAATCATTGGGATTGCGCGCTATGCCGATTGCGGCGCGACCGTTATCGTCGGGTCTGGGACTTCTAATCGCGCAAAAATTTGCGCTGGCCATGAATGGACATTTGTCGGTGGAGCGGCATCGGCACGGCGGGTTGACTTTCCGGGCGCACTTGCCGGCCAGCCAACAGATGTCGTTTGTCTCCGCGGGGCAGCCGTGAAAATCTTGATTTTAGAAGACGACAAATGGTTCGCCGACAGTTTATGCGCCAACCTACAACCGAAATTCGACGTGCGCGTTTGTTATGATCCTGAAAAGTTTTTTAGCGCGGCAGAAAAATGGCGTCCCGACGTGTTGTTAGCGGATGTGATTTTGGGCGCGAAAAACTTATTCGTATTACTCAACGAAATGCAAAGTTACGCCGATACGCGGACCCTGCCGGTGGTCATATTATCGACCGCCGCTGAGCAAATCAAAGCGAGCGATGTGGTCGAATACAACGTCAAAAAAATCTTGAACAAAACAGAAATCACACCGCGAATTTTGCGTGAAACTTTATTAAAAATCGGCGAAGGGTCGTCATGAGTCAGAGTTTGCGCACCAAAGCTATCGTACTGCGGCGGACAAATTACGGCGAAGCGGATCGCATCCTGTCGGTTATTACGCCCGACAATGGTCGATTGAGTGTAATGGCGCGCGGTGTGCGCAAAGAAAAATCGCGCTTGGCCGGCGGCATCGAATTGTTCGCGATTTGCGACATTGTGGTGCATCTCGGCAAACGTGATATTGATACATTAACAGGGTCCAAAATGAACAAATTTTTTGCTCAGATCATGACGAATTACGATCGATTACAATTCGGTTATGAAGTTCTAAAACAAATCGCCAAGGCCAGCGAAACCATCAACGAACCGGATTTTTACGTTTTGACCGAGGAGTGTCTGGGCGCGCTCGATAATCTGAAAATTGATCTTGGTATTGTGCAAACGTGGTTTTATCTGCGACTGGCCGAGCTTTTGGGGAGCGGTCTCAACACAGCGACCGACGCTAGCGGTATGAAATTGGTCGAGGACGCAAAATACAATTTTGACACGACCGATCAAACATTTATTTTTCACGAACAGGGACAATACACTTCTGAACATATCAAAATCTTGCGCCTAATGACGCGCAATTCACCCGAAATCATCGCCAAAATCAGCGACATCAACGAATACCTCCCCGACTGCCTCCGCCTGGCGATGATTGTGGCGAAGATATAGTAGTTACCATACCGATTAGAAATTTCGAAAAAGAAAAATGCTTGACAAATTGCAGCGGGGGGGGGTAAACTATTTATATAGCTTATAATGCGGTGGGAGAGGGAGTGTGAAAACATGTCAGTTGATAACCCGAGGATACGAGCGTACATACAACAGTCGCCAATCTTAAATCAACTAAGGAGGACGCGAGAATATCCTAGCGATTCAAGCTTGCGGCGGGAAAAGGAGTTGGCACAACAGGTACTAGAAATACTTGGTGAATGCGGTGGCGCGATGCAAATTTGTAATTTGTCACCAACAGAATTCCAGAACATGGCTGAGCTTTTCAGATTGCGTGTTGCTACAGGGCCGTCGTGGAGCGGTAAGACTGGTAAAAGGCTGCCGCCCGATCTAAAAACCTCAGCTGGGATTGCTGTGCCCTATCCGCACAGGCGTAGCGCATTCCAACACTGTGGTCCGCGCTATGAAAATCCTGGAGGACCACATTTATATGGTTCAATAGGAGACTTAATGTCCAACAATGCCGACAGAACCCAATCACAGCCATTGTTAGGACAAGCTAATGCTGGTATTGTAGAACCATGGCGACTTGTTAACAGTGAATCAGCTGGCATGTACCCGATCAGTATGATGTATGGATTATATGCAATGCAATGGCCAATACGGTTCGAGGGTACAAAATCACAGCGCAAGATCATCGGCTACATGATGTCTCAGCCTGCAATCCGCACACGAATTTCTTTTACACCATATGACGAAAATAGATCGGGAATGCTCCAAGTGGCTGGATTGTATAACTTTCAACAATTAACACCAGACCAACAAGAGCAAATAGCCGAAGATTGTGACCGTGCAGCTACTAACGTTCGGCAGCTTGAAAAATTGCGGCCCAATTTCACTCTACCGGATACGCGACACTTAATGATGAACACGGTAATTGAAATGATGAGTCAGCGTGAAGATGATAACAGACTAGTTAAGCCGGTTGATGCCACGGATTACTCATTGGGTGTTGATGTACTAGCGCAACCGCTAAAGTACTTGACAGAAGATGCCGAGTATGGATTTCCAGGCTGGTTAGCGCCGTATTACGACATTAGCGGAGTGCCTAGATTAATGTTACCCAAAGACGAGCCAAAGAAATGGCGTAAGCATAAAATGATACATGCCTGGGGAGATCACTACTTGTCGCGATTCAAGGTAGTTTCGGATGGTGATAATGTATCATCGAGATTAGAAGAAATTAAACCGAAAAAATAAAAACAGCAACATGTTAGTGTGAATGACACTTTGTAAATAGTCACCATAAATGTAATTCTTTAATATGTTTAGTTAACTGGGAGTTAAATACTTCTGATATATCGAAATCTGAAGAAAATAGTTTATAAATTTTGCGCATCGCGAGGCATAGTAGAAGAGTGCTTATGCTTGCAATTTCATAGCGGGGGGGGGTATTATGGGTTTGTTATTAAATTTGGTGGGAGAGGAGAACGATTATGGCGATACCAGACAACATCAGATTTACAGTGGCGATGAGACATTTCGAAGATGGTGGTAATCTACATGATTTTCGCGATGACAGAAAACGGTGGAATGAGCGCAGTACTACCGATAGTTACAAGGAGAAAGTTAATGCTTTGATAACACTAGCTACTCAACACTTATGCAAGGCGATTGTAATTGTCGATAGTGGACAAGGTGATTCGCCGGGTACGGCCGAAGTATTGAACTACCTCATTAATGAACAATCAGAATCTGATATTGAGAGTACGCATTTTAGTAATATCGAACGTGGTGACGATAATGAATGGCGGAAAAAAGACCCCAAGTTAAACGAAGCGTTATATTGGGGCAGAGTTGACGATAAATTCAAAGAAGAACTATATTCAAAAATTATTGCTTATGCGATTGAGCAACTCGGGCAAGAAGCTAGCGAAAATCTCGGCGTGTTCTTCGTCGGTCATTGTGATATGGCTAATGACGATGGCTTTTACGATGGGCAAATATGGAAACTAATGTCCGACAGGAACGAACACGGCGAAGATTTTCGACCTGGAAAACTGCAAAATGGCAAGGGGATGAGTTATGATGTTAGAGCAGATAAATTCGAAGACTTCTAAAAAGTTACAAAAATCTGCTACAATGTAATACATGGAAGAAATAGTTTCACTTTGCAAACGCCGTGGGTTTATTTATCAGGGGAGTGAAATTTATGGTGGGTTGGCCGGGACTTGGGATTATGGGCCGTTGGGCGTTGAGTTGAAACGTAAAATCATGAGCGCGTGGTGGGATTTTTTTGTGACGCGGCGCGAGGATATGTACGGTTTGGACGCGGCGATTTTGATGAATCCGAGGACGTGGGTGGCGAGCGGTCATGCGACGACTTTTACCGATCCGTTGGTTGAATGCGGTGGATGCAAAGGTCGTTTTCGCGCTGATAAAATTGATCTCAGCGCCGTCTGTCCCACCTGTAGCGTCAAAGATTGGAGCGAAATTCGTCAATTCAACATGATGTTCAAAACTCACGTTGGGCCGGTCGACGGTGAAGAGTCGATGGCTTATCTACGACCCGAAACGGCCCAGGGAATTTTCACTAATTACAAAAATGTGATTGATTCGTTTTATCCGGATTTGCCGTTTGGAATTGCTCAGCAGGGCAAAGCTTTCAGGAACGAAATCAGTCCGCGTGATTTTATATTTCGTTCGCGTGAATTCGAACAAATGGAAATAGAATATTTTGTCGATCCGAAAACTTGGGAAGAGAATTTTGACAAACTGCTGGCTGACGTACACGAATTCTTGAGTCAGATGGGATTGCCAAAAGACAAAATTCACGAATTAGAAGTGCCGGATGCGGATCGGGCACATTACTCCAAACGTACGATTGATATCGAATTTGATTTTCCCATTGGTCGCGAAGAACTAATGGGGCTGGCTTATCGAACGGATTTTGATTTGGGTAATATTGTGCGCGAATCTGGTAAAAACATGGAATATCGACCGAAGGATGGCGGTGCGCCGTTCGTGCCACACGTCATCGAGCCGAGTTTTGGTGTTGAGCGACTATTGATGGCGATTTTATCGACGGCCTACACTGAGGATGAAATTAATGGCGAAAAACGAACTTATTTGAAATTGCCAGAGAATTTA
>WQTP01000025.1 GCA_009786195.1 Candidatus Saccharimonadota bacterium | reverse complement strand
AATCAAAAACGTCTGTTGAGTTGATTGTATGCGCAGCGCCGATATTCCAACTGGCAATTTTCATGCTTTCTTCTTTTCTTTCCAATTCCACCATTTTAATTTTTCCGGGTCGCGACCGCCGTTGGCGTAATAGACGGCTTCGCGCAGAACGTACAGGACGCAATGGTCGACGTCGTATGGGTCTTGCGCACTCGCGCACCATTTTTCATATAATTCTTCCGCATCTTGACCAACGAAATCTTCAACTTTCGTAATTCCAATTCGCGCTAGTTTCGTCGAAACGACTTTGCCAATGCCGGGGATGGTAGTTAAATCACTCATCCCAGATCCTCTAACGCCTCGATTTGGTCGATTGGGTAAAAAACGTAATCTTCAAGGATAATGGTATCCGGAAACAAATCTCGCTCGTCCGTGGCGTCCTCTCCGTCTTCGCGAAAACCGATTCCATAATAATGTTGCCCATAAAAATCGTCGTAAAATAGAGCCTTTTGAACTTTATTAGTTTTTGGGTTGATTGCTTCACCTATATATGTACTCACTAAATACCTCCTTTAATTGTATACTCCCAGCCCGGCTGCCAGGATCCGATTTTTCGCCAGTCGGTTGCGATGGCTTCTTGCCAAGTTTTACCTAACGTGATGACCTCGAACGCGAGTTGCGGTGCTTTGTGCGCCACGATTGCGATGTGTTTGTTGTCGTAATTTTGGATCAGAAATTCGCAAAAATCACGGATGCGATGTTCGACGCCCAGCATTGATTCACCGTTTGGAAATGGCATTTCTATGTAGTCTTCGTCCACGACCAAATCAGAATCAGCACAGTTCAAATCGCCATAATTGCACTCGCGCAAACGTTCATCCTGAATTATTTCTTGGTTTGGAAAATTCAATTTTGCCGACTCTACCGCCCGTGTTAAATCGGAGCAGAAAATCGCATCAAATTTCTTATCATGAATTAAATTTGGTAGTTCTTTGCTTTGCTGGATTCCGAGTTCGGATAACTCGCCCGGATTCCAACCCGTCGAGCGATGATTTTCATTATCCGTTGTCGTCCCGTGAACGAAATAGGTGATTTTTACCGACATCAATTCTTCCTCATCTTTTTTAATAATTTATTTGCCCAATCATAGTGGCTACTGGTTGCGGAAATGAAATATGCACCGAGGGTGGTTGTGCCGGTCCAGTCGTAATAACTTTTCGTAAATAACTCTTCTTTATTGGTTGGTCGTGGCATTATTACTCCTTTCTATTAGACAAAACTCAGTATTATCACACCAATTATTATAAGACAAGCAGCAAAAATTTTCTTTACTAGATGGTCACGTTCCTTCAGCACAATGTAACCCACAATCACATTCGCTAGAACCGTAGTCGCCAATAATGGCGCCACTATTGATACCCGTTCGGTTTGATAAGCCAGTAGATTCGTTAACATTAAACCAGCGCTGGCAAGACCAACTAACACCATGTACCAAATTCTCTTATTCTGTCTACACTCCGTAATTATTTTTTTCGGGCTGACTTTGCATACAATGGTTACCGTAATTGCAGACACCACAAAACTGATTATTAGATAAAATGGCAGATTAAATTGACCTGAGATATTGACGTCGAAAAATAGTGCAACCGCAGAAAGAATCGTTGAGCCGACACCCATTAAAAAGTACTTGTTAATTTTCTGATGAGGTTTCCAGAAAATTATTATATTGCTTCCAATAATTAGCGCTGCGCCGATAACTTTCCACACAACAAACGGCTCGCCAAAAAATACAAAACTAGAAATAAACATCAAAACAGTTGCCAATTGTTTAATAATGCTGTACGTTGACGCCTCAACACCGCTTTGGACCGTTGTGTTAATTCGATCAGAAAGACCATAAAAAATTGAAGCGATAATTAATAGTACAACCGGTAGCCAAGTCGTCGGTAATCGCCAATTGAAAAGTGGTATGAAAGCTAACAGGAACAACGCACTTATAATCTCCATAATCACTGTCATAGCGGCATGGTTTTTGGCAGCCTGTAACGCAAATTTAAAAACTTGTGTGTAAATAACAACAGCCGTAATATACAGTGTTATGAGTAGATATATCATTCTATTTTAAAACTTTCCGTCTTAAAATTACTATAGTACCGTCCTGATTCGGCGGTGAATTTTAGGACACAGTAGTCTGGGTCGGTTACGCCTTTTTTGTAATACAGGCGATCGCCAACTTCCCAAATCATTTCTTTACTTTTAGCATCAGTCATAACTTCCATTTTACCAATTAACATTACGCCTTGGTAATTGAAACGACCTTTTTCGTAAAAATAAATGCTGGCTTTGGGGTTTTTCCTATATTGCTGGGCGCGCATCGACGAAGTGTTAGTGGAAAACCAAAAAGTTTTTAATCCGTCGCGACGCTTGCGCGGCACCAACATCGCTTTCATATTTGGGAAACCGTTTTCATCAACTGACGCGATGAACGAGACTTTTGCATCGTCGATTAATTTTTCGACTTTTTCTGGAATATCTTTCATTATCCTAACCTTCTCTTCTTACGATTGATTGTGATTTCGGATATTTCAATTTGTTTTGGCAGCCTAAGTAAATACAACACAATTTCTGCAATATCCGACGGAGCCATCCAATCGTCAGGATTCTCAATTTTTGCTCCATAATCTTTTTCATGCATTCTGGTATTCATGCCGCCTAAATTTATATGGATTGTGCGACTTTTTGTGTCTTTTAATTCCAGGCTAAAATTATAAGAACCGCCCCTAAGAGCATATTTTGTGGTTGTATATGCTAATTGGTCAGGAAATCCCGCCTTCAATGGGGCAGAAGCGGTGGTCCCGATGTTCAATATGTCAGCTTCGTTGTTTACAATACTGTCATATAAGGCCGCCATAAAATACAGTGGCGCAATGGTATTTACTTTGAATGCTTTTTCCAGTTTTGAATAAGTTACTTGATTGATTTTTTCCATAGCGACAATAGCAGCGCAGTTGATAATAGCATCAAAGCTCTCGTAATCTTTTTTGATAATTTCCACTGCACTATCAATATTTTCTTGTTTTGATAAATCACAATTTATGTTTATCACGCCATCAATATCGCATGGTGTTCGGCTGATATTCACAACTTCAATTTTTTCTTTCGTGCACAAACCAGCAATAGCTTTGCCAAGTCCGTCACTAGCACCTAATATTATTACTCTGTTCATTTCACCTCCTCGTTATTAATAACTATCGCCTCACCATCTCGCAGGGTTTTGTATGGCAAATTATTTTTTTCAAAATATTCGATACTTTCGCCGATGGATTCTGATTCGGGGTGGTCGGAATTATAATGCGGCAAAATAGAATATGGAATCAAATTTAGTCCGTCCCAGATAATTTCAGATTCGTAACCACTTGGCACAATATTTGGATCGTCAGTATCATCAAGCCCGTGCAAAGTTGGCGCAAGGACGCAACTGCCAGACGAAAAACCACAATAGACAACGCCGTTTCGTAAAAGTTCTGGCAGAAGTTTATCAAGCCCACTTTGTCGAAATGCGCGACGCAGAATAAAAGTGTTTCCACCGTAAATAAATATCATTCCGATATCATGCAGTACTTTTTCCAGCTCATCATGATTGCCAAAATAATCTCGCAAATCAAGTTGAAATGGTTCTAGTCCCAGACTCTCAAAAAAACTTTTTGTCTCGTCAAAACTATTTTTAACTCGTTCTAAATCATCGGAATAATCTATCGGGTTCATAATCACAGCGACTTTTTTATTCTCCCCAATCATTTCAGTGCACCTTGAAAAATCTTCGTCAGTTTCCCAAGGTTTATACGAGCCTAGATATAATTTCATTTCGCCCCCTTATCAAAAAATGGCTTCGCTAACTTCATTAAACGTTCGCCAATAACACCGTACTCAATATGATCGTCAACTTTATCGAGGTCAACCAAAAAATGTCCCGTGATTGACCCGCCAGGATCCTCTATGAACTCTCCAATTTTTTCTAACTTGGCATAGACTCGTAACTGATTAGCTTGCCTGTCATCGGGATCAGTTAGGTGTTGATAACCCAACAAGTGCCACTCAATAACTTTCATGTTTAGTTCCTCTAACACTTCACGATGCAAAGTCTGCTCAACTGTTTCTCCCGGTTCGGTATGACCACCAGGTAGATTCGCATGACCGCCTTTACTCCCAGACACGACAACTGGAACTTGTCCGTTTAAGTCGCCAATGATATACACCTGTCCCCACTCTATATCTGGTAAATTCTTACCGACCAAATCATACCAATCACAAAGAATCTTTTTTCCCTCATAAACGAAACTTGTTTTCACATCGGGTTTTGAGTTCATCTGTCCCCCTTAACTGCTTTTTCTATGAAATCACTCTTCTGCTTTTTGTATTTTTCCCTATCCGCGCCGGTTGTCGTAAATAGTTTTTCTTTCAAATCTATATATTCATTTCTAAGTTTTTCGTTATTGCGCAAACTATCACGGAAAAATATTAGCTGATTCCACTCGTCGCCATTTTTTACCACAACGTGAATGTGATAATCGCCCAGTGTGCTGTTATGCTCGCGCGATGCTAAAAATATTCTGTCTTCTGGATTTTCGTTATCCAGGTCAAAGAAATATCCATTTTGGGCCAGCTCGTTTGCCACAATATGTAAGTCCGATTGTTTCGGAACACCAACGACAATGTCAATTATCCCTTTGCCGCCAAGCCCCGGCACCGCAGTGCTACCAATGTGAGTAATTAAAACTTTTGGACCAAGCAGTTTTTCCAAACGAGCTTTTTCTTTTTCAGACATTTCAACAAATTTCGCGTCGTATAGAAATAGCCGTAAAACTTTTTTCATTTCGCGTCCTTGTTTCTCTAAATCTTCTTTATCAGTTGGTCGTGGCATATTATCTGCCTCCCTTCATAAAACGTCTCGTTGCTTCTAATGACATACTTAATCTATATATGAAATTATCATCATCTATACAAAGTCCAATTTCTCCGCTAAATTTTTCCAAAAATTTTTGGTGGTCTTGGCACCAACCATCCAAACGCTCCGTCCAGTCACCTTCTGATCCTTTATCGTATTTTTTATTAATATATAACTGCTTCAATTTATCTTTGCTCAAGTTAATTGAAATAATAAACCATTCATACCCACTTTGTATCAAAATTGCTTTTTTATCTGACCACGTCCTATCAATACTCGCATCATAGATAAAATCCTTACCACTTTTTAATAACTCGTATGCGCGCTCGTCGCGCGTTGTATAATATTTAGCATCATCTTTTCCATCCAAATACCAACCGTGGTCTTCTGATACTTCTGTTCGAATTGCATCATTATTGAGTATTGGTAAATTCAGATTCTGACTTAGATAATAAGCAATCGGTGTTTTGCCCGATCCTGGGCAACCAGCAAATAATATCACTTTCTTCATTTTTTATATCCTTTCTTAATAATCTCAGTTTTTAAATCACGTTGATCATCATTGTGGTCTCCCTCATTTAATACTTCACTAATCCTATGAAGCACATACTCTTGTTTATTGGGTTTATTTGTATAAAAAGTAATAAGTGGGATACCAGCGTTTTTTGTGATTTGACGAACTTTAATATCACGATACTGACGCTTTTTTTGACCATGAGTCGCATCGTTTAGTTCAATTAATAATCTCACGTTAAAATCTTTATCAAAAATACCAAAATCAACATTTCTAAACAACTCGTTCTGATATCGCGCGTTTCCATTTTTCTGAATTACCGACGCGAGATTAACTTGCGGTACAATGATCAACCCATATTTTGTAAGTGGAGTTAAAAGATCAAGAAATCTTTTTTCACTGACCGACAGAAGTTTTTTTGACGAATATTCAACTTGGGGATTAATTTGTTTCGGAATTCTAATGATAGATGAAAGAATCACCGCAACGATAAATACTACAACAATGAACCAACTGAGATTTCCCATTATTTATTATCCTTTTTAAAATATTTTGCGAGCGTCACTGTATCACCAACTTTCGCGTCGCGGGTGGTTTTGAGGTTGGTTACGATATAGCCGATTTCACCAGTGTCCAAACTAGGGTCGGGGGTCATGGTTGGGGACAAATGGCCGACTTCGAGGGCGATGGCTTCGGCGCCCGTGGCGAGCATTTTGATGGTATCGTTCCGCGCGATTTTTCCATCAACCATGCGCACGTACAAAATCACCCCACGATAATCATCATAATAACTATCAAAAATCAACGCGCGGGTTGGTTGGTCGGGCTTGCCTTTTGGTTCGGGGATTTTTTCAATCACAGCGTCCAAAACTTGTTCAACATTATCGCCGGTTTTGGCGCTGATTTTAATAATTTCATTTTCGTCACAACCCAGCAAATTCATAACTTCGGCGCTAACCCGCCCGACATCAGACGCTGGTAAATCGATTTTGTTGAGCACCGGGATAATCGTCAAATCCGCAGATAACGCTAAATAAACATTAGCGAGGGTCTGAGCTTGAATCCCCTGCGATGTGTCGACAACCAAAACCGCACCTTCGCACGCTACTAAACTGCGCGAAACTTCATAAGAAAAATCGACGTGACCGGGGGTATCAATCAAATTCAAATTATAATCACGCCATTTCATTCGAACTGGGGCAAGTTTAATCGTAATTCCTTTTTCTCGTTCTAAATCCATCGAATCAAGGAGTTGCGATTTCATCTCGCGCTTTTCAACCGTACCAGTCAACTCCATCATCCGATCGGCGAGCGTTGACTTTCCATGATCAATATGCGCAACGATACAAAAGTTGCGAATTTTTTCGATGCTCACGGTTTCTTTCCGACCCATAATTTGCCAAGGGTAATCTTTTTGATGTAATTTAGCACTGGCTCAGCTTCACTGAGTTTAAGGAATTTAGACAAAATGATATAGACTGTCATACTGATCAAGCCAATCACAGCTAACCCAGGTAAGACCATTAACATCGTCTGATCAACGAATTCGAGACCAATTACTTTGACTAGAACGTATGTAATTATTGACATAACAGACGTTGCCACAAACATTCGTCCGACGCTTGAAACAAAATCGCGATCGAACAAGTTTGGAATACGACGAGCCATCAGTGCAAATAGTGCGATAATTTCGAGAGTCGCCCAAATAACTTGCGACCAAGCAATACCAATTGGCCCAGCATGCAGACCAAAAACGAACCAGAGTTCTAGTGCTATTGTGATGATAATGGTCGTTAGAGAAATCAGCAGCGGCGTGCGGGTATCCTGTTGGGCATAGAAACTACGCGCTGCGATATGATAAACCGACCTTAATAGAATCACTAGACAAAGGATGCCGAACAGTTGAACAATCAGCTGATCACCACCACGCGCAATCACACTGACGATATAACCGCGGGTAAAAAAGGCAATCGCCGCTACCGGCATCGATAGCCAAATAATTACTCTGAGGATAGCTCTGAGTTCGCGCGCAAACAAGTCAGGCCGACCCTGACCGATACGCTCAGTCATCTGTGGAAAAGCCGCCGTGCTAATCGCCACGCCAATTAGGTTAATCGGCATCGCATAAAGTGTGCTAGCTTGATTGTAGGCGCGAATTGTGCCTTGTCCCATACGGCTAGCTAGATTAAGATTCACCATCGAACTAACGTAATCGAGACCTTGATCAGCTGAACGAGCTGGTAGTAGTGATAGAACTTTTCGAAAACCTTGGTTTTTCCAGGAAATCTTGAATCTATAGTCAAAACCTAAACCAATTAAACCTAAAGAGGACACCAACAGTTGCAGCACTGCTCCTAAAACCACACCGAGCGCCACACCCATGATACCACCAGCAAAAATTTGGTGGCCGAAAATTGAAATGCCATTAGTGAACCAAGTTGCACCAATAATAATACCGATATTGTAAATGGCCGGCGATAACGCAAAAAACACAAAACGCCCGACTGCTTGCTGAATACTAGCGATAATTGCTGAAATTGAAAATAGAAATGGGTTAACCGCGATTACTCGCATCATCGATGTTGCTAGTCCTTGTCCAGCCTCACTCATGCCTGGTCCAACAATATATTTAACTAATACTGGTGCAAAAATCATAATAAGAATCGAAGCTGCCAGCGTAATTAGTGCCATGAAATTAATCACAGATGATGATAATTGCCAGGCTGATTCGCGTTGATTCTTAGCTAGGCGCGCATTGAAAACTGGTATAAACGTTACCGATAATGCACCAGAAACTAGGATCAGAAACATAAAATCCGGAATTGAAAAAGCTGCCGTATAAGCGTCAATACCAGTTTTGTAAGTATCGTAATACATACCATTTAACATACGATCACGATAAATGCCTAGCAGTGCCGAAATGAGTGTTGAGCTAGCTAACAGAACTGCCACAAAACGCATTGGGATTCTGCTGTTCGCTCGAGCGATTGCGGCTAACGCACGATTACGTCGACGTTGTTTTTGCTCTTTTTCCTCAGTTTCAGCGATTTTCTCCGCCCGTTCAGTATAGTGTTCCAGCAGCTCACCGGGAGACTTCTCACCAGCTACCGAGACTTTTAACTCTTCATCACCGTCTAACATTACAGATAATATTGTACCACGTTTTAGTACAATTTCGCGCTGTCTGGAAGTTTCGCTCCTTCGAGAATTTTGGCAACTTGGTCACCGTCTAGTGTTTCTTCTTCTAATAACGCATCTTTGATTTTGTTAAGATAGTTGCGATTTTCGGAAATTACAACACGAGCCCGCTTGGCAGCTTCTTCAATCAATTCATTAACTTCGCGATCAATTTCTTCAGCAGTTTTTTCAGAATAAGGTTTTTCGCGTGTAATGCGATCCATCATTAAACCACCTTCATCTTCATGAAACACTTGGTCGCGCAGTTTGGTACCCATACCTTGTTCAACAATCATATCACGTGCTACAGCCGTCGCATTTCTAAGATCAGATCCAGCACCAGTGGTGATTTTATCACGACCATAAACAATTTCTTCAGCGATACGACCACCGAGCGCTCGTGCTAAAATATCTTTGAATTCGACGACGCTAGTATAGGGTCGATCCTCGGGCGGAATTGTCCAAGTTACACCGCCGGTCATACCACGCGAAATAATCGTTACTTTATGAACGTTATCACTGTCGGGTAACACTTGAGCTACTAATGCATGACCACCTTCGTGATAAGCTGTCAACTCGCGATCGTGATCATTCATCACTTTGTTTTTGCGCTCAGGACCAATCGATACTTTCTCGAATGCTTCAGTTACATCACTATTATTAATGGTTTTGCGGTTTTGACGTGCTGCTCGGATGGCTGCTTCGTTAGCAATATTCGCTAAATCGGCACCGGATGAACCAGTCGTTTTGGCAGCCAACGCATCTAAATCAACATTCTTGTCGGTTGGTTTTTTCTCAAAATGAACTTTCAAAATAGCCAAGCGATCTTTGCGCTCTGGCAAATTAAGCGTTACCCGTCGATCAAATCGTCCTGGACGAAGTAACGCTGGGTCTAAAACATCCGAACGGTTGGTCGCTGCTAGCACAATCACGTTTTGACCAGTTTCGAAACCATCCATTTCAACCAAAATTTGATTCAGGGTTTGTTCGCGTTCGTCGTGTCCACCACCCATACCTGATCCGCGTCGACGACCAACCGCGTCAATTTCATCAATAAAAATTATGCATGGTGCGTTTTTCTTAGCTTTTTCAAACAAGTCGCGTACGCGACTGGCACCCACACCCACAAACATCTCGACAAATTCCGAACCAGAAATCGAGAAGAACGGCACATTAGCTTCACCAGCCACCGCGCGTGCCATCATTGTTTTACCAGTTCCCGGCGGACCAACTAAAAGTACCCCGGTAGGAATTTTTGCACCAACATCGGCGAATTTTTTCGGATTTTTAAGAAAATCAACAACTTCGACTAAATCGTCTTTAGCTTCTTCATTACCAGCAATCTCGGAAAATTTAGTTTGCGTTTTATCTTTACCGTACAGTTTAGCTTTGGACCGCCCAAAAGCCATCGATTGGTTGCCCTGAGCGCCGGCCTGTCGCATCATCCAAATAAACAGTGCGACAATTAACAATGTTGGGATGATGATAGTGGCCGCACTCCACAGCATGTCATTCGTGGTATCTGGTGGTTCGACGATATATTCAACTTTTTTGATATCCAATCCTTGTTCGGACGCACTAGCTCCTGACGGGATGCGTGATTTTTTGCTTGGATTTTCTTCTGTCTTACCATCATCGTTCTTCATGGTGATGGTCAAATCAGCCCCTTGTTCGACAATTTTAGCAACCTTACCATCGTTAACTTGGATAACCAGATCAGAAAAAGCTATTTCTTTTAGATCAGCTGCCGGTTTTAACGCAGCAAAAATCATTAAAATAATAAAGATGACTATAGCATAAAAAACTGTGTTTTTTAGCCAGCGCGACTGTTTCGCATTTTTAGGTTGACCAGGCGTCGGTGCACCGATTGGTCGTCTCTTGTTTGGATTCATGTACTACATTCTATCACAGGACAAGCATTTTAGCGAAATTATCATAATCTTGAGATTGCGAGGTAGCCTTGGTAGACACCGATTTGAATTTTACCGCCAGGTTGAAATATATCACCAGATTTTGCAGTTTTCAGATTTTTTGAGAGACGTTTTAGTTGCGGAGTAGTTAATTTTCTATCGATGATTTTGCGCAAAATTTCAATTCTTAAATTATCTGGCAATTTTATGATATTTTCAATTGAATATGAATCACGCGTTGGGATGATTGTTAAAATATTTTCAATTTCGGTCCGTAGTCTGATTTGTTTTTGATTTAACTCAAGTAATTGTCGCTGTTTTTCTACTGGTAAATGAGTAATGAAATCGCGAGTTCGGTTGCGAAAGTATTTAGCCAAATAATTAGTTTCATCTTCCGTCCAAACAAGATCATGGTTGATAGCGTAAGTGACAATCTCAGCTTTTGTTAGACCAAGCAGCGGTCTAATAATGTCGTCAGACCAAAACGGCGCTAGTCCGCGCCAACTCGTACCTCGAATTAAATTCATCACAATAGTTTCCAAGAGGTCATTCTGATGATGCGCCGTCACAATTTTGCAAACACCGTCCTTGCAAAGAGAACGGAGAAATTCATAACGCTTCGCGCGCAACAATTCTTCGCTAGTATTTTTCTCTAACTGACCACGACCGATTACGCATTCTATTTGATATTTCGCAGCTAAATTTTGCACTAACTTTGCATCACTAGCCGAATTATCACGCACTCCATGATCAAAGTGCGCCACCACCAAATCCCCTCCTTGCAAGGAACGACCCTGCAAAAGAAGTTTACCGCGAGCAATCATGTCAAGTAACACAACCGAATCCACACCCCCACTAATCGCCAGGATATATTTCACATTTGTATTATATCATGACGAATATTACAATAGAGTTATGAAAACTTCGACTAAATGGCCTTCTTTCAAATGTGTTTTACTCCTCATTTTGATTATCGGACTGATGATTAGTGTGCGGATTTTTGTCGGTACTCAGAAAGAATATTTCCACATGGACGAGATGTATTCTTATGGACTGATGAATTATGACAAAGTCAACATCGCCGACAATCCCGACCTCATGGGCCAATGGCACGCGCCCGAATATTTCAAGGATTACATTTCAATTAGTTCCGACGAAGTTCGCGATTGGTCGCCGGTTTATAAAAATCAAGTAAACGATGTTCATCCGCCGCTGTATTATGTTCTACTGCGGCTCGCCGCGCTGACGACTGTTGACGGATTTTCCAAATGGACCGGCATCGGGTTAAACATTGTGATTTTTGTTTTTTCGGCCATTTTGATTTTCGCGATTTCCAGGCGCTTGACCAAGAATGATCGATTGTCGCTCATGATAACTCTTTTCGTCGGGCTGACCGCCGCGGCGCTTAATTCAACCATTTATATTCGTATGTACGAGTTGGCGAGTTTTAATATTCTCTTGATTTCCTATTTCGCGTTACGATTAATGAATTTGAAAAAATTCAGGGGTTGGCATATGTTGGTGCTGGTTTTGGTTTTGACGATTGGTGCATTGACTCATTATCATTATTTGTTTTATGCTGGGGCGTTATCGATCGTTCTGCTATATCAATTGTTCAAAGAAAAACGCAGGGATGATGCTGTAAAATACATCCTCGCAGCGGTCGTGGCGGCCGCAATTTGCCTGATCATTTTTCCCGCTATGTTGTCACATTTGTTGCATGGACATCCCGGCGACGTTAACTATTTTTTGGACTTGCCACGTGTTTTTTGGTATTTATATATAATTGATAAAGGTTTATTTAACCACACGGGAGTGATCCTACTGAGCATCGGCATCGCTGGTATATTTTTGCGTCGCCAACAAAAACGCCCCGAAAAGAATAGTTCGATCCCGTGGATTTTAATTATACCAACCATGGTTTTTTTCCTGATTATTGCTATTACTTCGCCCTGGGTTGAACTTCGTTATATCATGCCGATTTGTTCAATCGTGGCCATTTTGGCGATGATTGGGTTGGCGAATTTTACTAAAAAATACTTTGGTAAAATTTGGATCGCCATAACTTCGGGATTCATGATTATTTCTCTTTTACTGACGTTCGTCGTCCAGCCGCGCCTAGAGATGACTTGGTGGTACAACGATATTGTTACTCGCGTCGAACAATACAATTCGCCGATAATTTATGTTTTAAATACTGATCATAATCGATTTTTGGATGATTTTTATTTACTAACTTTGAATGAATCGTACGTGATGAATAATGATGATGCATACGATATCGAAAATTGGCGCACAGCTCTCGCGGACCAAGATACGTCGAAGGGTTTCATTCTAATCACCAATTACGACGTTAAGGATGATACAGTTATCGAACAAATCAAATCCGTATCGGGTTTGAAGAATTCAAAGTATCTTCAGCGCATGAACGTCGCTAATGTTTATCGGTTGGATTAGCGAACCTTAGCGCAGGCCAGTTGCAATACTTCACCCCAAGAACCGAAAGGGTGAATAGTTTCAGCGATTGCGGACGCGCTCAAACCACGATTGATCGCCAGACTAACTTCATTTATCGTTTCGGCAGCATGTGGTGCTACGATGGTTGCACCGAGTAATTTTCCTTTTAGATCAGTCAAAACTTTGGCAAAACCAATTGCAAAATTAGCAATGTTAGCCCGCGGCATAGTGGAATTTTGCACAATCAACTGGCGGAATTTGATATCGTCGCGAGTTAAGTCTTTTTCAGTCATACCGACTGATGCGATTTCTGGGCTGGTCCAAATAACACGTGACATAGTCGCATAATTTGGTGTAATTTTGTTTCGACCGAGCAGGTTATTCGCAGCAATACGACCTTCGTACAAAGCGCTATGAGTTTTATTAAATCGCCCTAGGACATCGCCCGCTGCGTAAATATTGTGAGCGGAAGTGGTTAAGAATCCATCAGTTTTAATGCCCGATTTATCATATTCGACACCTGCATTTTCCAGACCAACATCAACATTAGGCGTCTGACCAGCAGCAACTAACACTTTTTCGACTTTAACCGAATGTTCAGTTTCGCCAGTTAAGCAAGTTACACGCACTAGTGGATTCTCATTTTTCGTGGCAATAACTCGCGCTGAAGTTAGAACTTCCATACCACGTAGACGCGTAAAGACATTGGTCATAACTTCGGAAACTTCATCATCCTCACGCGCTAGAATTCGTTTCTGCACATCCGCTAGATAAACTTTTGTACCAAAAATTGCAAATAGTTCGGCAAACTGTACACCAGATGCACCAGCACCAATCACGAATAAACTCTTGGGTGGTCGAAGTAAATCAATTGCTGTTTCTGGACTCAAATAATCAATTGTATCGAGACCGGCAATATCTGGTAGAAAGATTTGCGAACCAGTGGCAATTAAAAATCTGTTGGCTGATAGATGTCGTCGACCAATCGAAATTTCGTGCGGACTAAGGAAATGCGCTCGTCCTTTGAACACACTAACACCGTGACTGCGTAAATAATCGCCAGTTGCTGCCACGCCAGAACGTCGCACGGCTAAATCTTTCCAATTTTTGATTGATGGATAATTATAACCAATTGCTGCAGTCCGCAATCCGAGTTCAGCGCTGCGTCGCATTTCATCGAAAATATGTGCCGCCGTCATTAGCGCACCAACCGGCACGTCGTTCAGAGTTGGTGCTGATCCACCAAGATTGCCCGCTTCGACGATAGCAACTTTTTGACCAGCTCGCGCTGTAATTTTTGCTGCCACCGAACCAGCTGCGCCACTACCGATGACAATTAAGTCGTAGTCAAAGTTAGATTTGGACATATGAAACTCCTTTTTAAAATAGTTTTTTCTCGACTAAATAATAATCCGCCGCATCCGCGTCGTAATCACTCAGCGCAGCGGCCGCCTGCAGTCTCAGTTCATGACTCGTGACCTCAGTTTTGTCACTCAACCAATGCTCAACCTGTTCGATTACCCGCTGAACGCAATTTTCCGCATCACCGATCGGCATGCGATTGGCGACAACCGCGCCCTTCACAGCGTCAACCAGTTGTTCGCGGTCGAAATCTTTCATAGTTTTTCCGATAACACTCGCCATTTTAACCTCCTAAAGTTTTGTATGTTAATAGATAAAATCCCAATATGATCAGAAGAGCACCCGCCGCCACCTGTAGAAACTTTTTGTTTTTTTCCCGCCATTTGACAAACAGAGAAATTCGCCGACCACGAGCATTGAAAAAGAACAGCGCAAGTAGCGGAATTATCGTGATAAACGTATAAATAATAACCGACAAAATTTGCGTTAGACCCTTCAGACCGAGGAGCAGATTGGCCGCAATAATAATCGGCACCGCGAGAAAAACCAACTCAGCGACCACTGCACCGACACCCAGAACGAAAGCTTCGAAACCGCTGCGCGTGGCCTTGGTTCGTCCGTGCAAATAGGTGGCGGCGCGGCGCGGCAGCCAGAGCTCCGTACCCCTTTTGTCCCAACGATAATAAAACAAAACAACCGTCGCTCCGATACCGACCGCCATACCGGCCAAAACCGCCCAAAACTTGTCGCTGCTAGCGAAATCCAGATGTGATAGAATGTACATCGAACCAATTACGCTACTTAAAATTGCCAAGAAAAAACCAAAAATATAACTAGCGCTCAATCTGTGCACACGCGCTGACGATTTTTCTATACTGAGCAAATGTCCACTGAGCAACGTCAACATCGACACGCCGAGCGCGAAACTCGCCTGAACTAATGCCGCCACGACCAGCGGCAGCCAAGTGTTCATGAGTATTGCAATCGAAAAATCCATCGGGTTGTTTGTTAAGCTTTACCTCTATAGAAATAATAACACAAATATTGACTTTATGTCAAAGCCCTAGAAACTCAACCCGGTTGCGGTGTGCTAGTAGCAACTGTTCTCGTTCATTGATTAGCCCAGAATATGTTCTAATTTCATTCATCAATTGATTACGTTCGGTATTGTCCATATCAAAAACTTCAAGCAGCAAGTTATAGACATTTTCACCGAGAACTCGTAATTCCTTTAAACTCAAATTATCTTTGCCGGCCGCTAATACTTCCGTATTATGATGACGGAATTTGGCGGTAACTTCTTCAAAAATCTCAGCTTTGGTAATTGGACTGATTTTCTTAGTTTCATCTAGACGTCTGCGATATTGACGATCAAGGTCCAAGATTTCAACAAAACTCCAGTTTTTATCGACGATATCCAATAACAGTCGATCGTTGTTAAACAAGTTTGTAATATCATGTTCAATTTGACGAAGTCGTTTCTTTTCACGATGCATCGTTGCTCGCTGATCGCGTCGGATTTTTTTTTGCATTTTGCGTTGTTTGAACCATGAAGTTTGCGGATCGACTAGCGCCAAGTTATACTTCTTTGAAATTTCTAACGCTTGGTGATAGTTATGATAACGTTCGAACAAGTCTGCTAGTTCGTCAATTGGTCGATCAAGTAAATCGCGCAGTTTGTTTTCATTTTGCTGACCGCCAATTTTGGTAATAAAATTTGTTATAATTCGATTACGGCATGTTGCGATCAGATAATCAACAGCCGCATCTACACCAAGACCGCTGAAATCGAAATTTTTTATCAAACAAGTTCTAAGGGTTTTATTATCACGTTTAGCTTCGAGTGCTTTGATCGCGGGCATCACTTCGTCACAAAAGATTTGAGAGAATTCGTCAATTGAAACACCGCTGGCGATACTTAGATTCCAACAGATGGTACGGTCTTTTTTTGTAAACATACGCAAACACTCTGTATTCTCAGCACGAAAAGCTTCGCGGTTGAGGAGCAGTTGATTCTTGACATATTCGTCTGCACCATTCATCATCGCAATGATACAAAAAAACATTCATTTTGTCAATAGAAAATCATAAGAAATTGACAGTGTTTCCAGTTTGTGACTTGAAACTTGACTTTTTAAATAAAGTGTGCTACTATTGCAGAGTAAGTTCAATATAAAAAGGAGAAAAATGTCACCAAAAAATGAAACTTTGTTGCCGTTTTCATGGCAGCGGCTGCGATCAACTGAAGAGTTGGGCGATTTTATCACTCGTCACCTGGCCGCATTAGAATGCGTTAGTTTAGAAGATTAGATAAAGAAAATGACGGATAATCCGTCGAATATTCTCACTTGGTAGCACCGGTTGGGATTGAACCAACGACCTTAGGCTTATGAGTCCTACGCTCTAACCAACTGAGCTACGGTGCCATGTTGTAATAGACACATTGTACCATGCAGTTGGTTAGAGCGCTACGCTGTTATTATTCTACTCGCTACGCTCGAACAGGCCAACTGAGCTACGGTGCCGTGCGAGTTATTCTATCAAATTACAGGTGTAATTTCAATGTTTTGTTGGATATCGCCTACGGCTCCTCCGTTCATTCGCTCAGAAAAATAGTCTTCGACTGCTTTTCTTCGCTTCATTCACTTCGCGACCCAACGACTACGCCGAATAAATTCGGCTGTCGTTGATCAAGTCAACTCTGCAATCAAAATAAATAACTCAACGACAAGCATTGAGTAATTTATTTTGGTGGCGGGGGTTGGATTCGAACCAACGACCTCTTGGTTATGAGCCAAGCGAGCTGACCAGACTGCTCCACCCCGCGACAAATTGTTAAGTTCTGGTCTTTCCTTACCCATATCATAACCAAGGTTATGAGCGATTGATGACG
>WQTP01000024.1 GCA_009786195.1 Candidatus Saccharimonadota bacterium | reverse complement strand
TTCGAAAATCACCGATCGGCTCGCGTACGGCAGTATCAGGGTTATAAACGTTATACATCAACTCACCAATCTCTTTAGTTTTTAATTGTATCGCTCGAACGCCAATTTGCGACAAACCATCAATAACCACAAAAACGCGTCTGGTCATTTCTTCTTTGACCTTGTTGTATTGATCAGCTGGCACTTTGACGCGCTGATGACGTTTAGTTGGTACGAATAGATTAGTCAACAAGTTTTTACTAGTATCGCTATCTCTGCCCAACTGAGCTCTTTCTTCACCAATAGCATAAGGGATAATGATGAAAAAACTTTTATCCATGATGTTAGCTTCTTGGGACAGAATATCAATGAATTGAATATAATCATCCATCAACACACCGAGCAGCATGTTGTCTTGATTGGTCCGAATCTGTTCTAATCGCTCGAGGTACGGGCCGATGTCAACACTCTGTGAACGAATATAAATCTGGATGGGAAAAGTTAATGAATTCAAAAACTGCTGATAAGAATACTCAATACCTTCACGCTCACGCTCGCTCATCAAGTCAAAATTGACTGATTGAGCAGCGACGACTGATCGGTAAGTACCATCACCCATGATTAACATATTGTCGCGAATTTCCTGCAGTAACAAAGTATTCTGAGTCGAACTAGGGTTTTTGGGTGTGGTTGGTTGAGTTTGAGCAGAACCAAAAGCAGCACCAACCGGACCAGGTGCAACTGGCGTAGCGGTCGGCGACGGACTAACTTGCTGCGGTTGATTTGGATTCACTTTCCCACCCTTTCTTCATGTTTAACGCAGAGAAATTTCCCCACCTTGATCATCATCAATTTTGACCTCACGCGAAGCAACCGCTCTCGTGTCGGCGCTCGTAGTATCGGTGGACTCTTCTATTATAGCAGGTTCTGGTGGTGTAGTTGCAATTGTCAAAGTCGGGTCACTAGTTACCGATGAAGAACTGGGCGGTTGAATCACAGTTTGTTTGAAAGTTGTTACCGCGTTGTTGGCGGCTGATTGTTTGAGCATTGCACTGAGTTCTGCTTCATCTTCGATTGGCATCGGCGGTGCGGGTGGTGGTGTCACAATAGTCGAAGTAGTAGCCGCTGTTCGTGCGGGAGGAGCAAAACTACTCTGTCCAACTGACGAAGGAGTATTCATATGAGAAATAACTTTATCGCGAACTCGTTGCTCGGCCTCAGCCAATTTAGCACTAAATTCTTTGTTAAGTGATGCATCATCAAAGACGTCCGCCGCTGTATTAGCCGCTAACGCATAATCATCATTCAAATTCACGTTACCACGAGTCGACCACCCTTGAGTATCAACAACATCAGCCAAAAATGACAAACGTTGAGTCGCTTCAGCACTACTGATATCCTTAGTCAATGGTGTAGTATCAATAGTTGGGTTGGTAATTTCGACCAAACTTTCCTGACCATCGGAATTCCAAATGCGCTTGGTCGGATAAAGATAGAAATGAATCAACGCACCAATGTAAATTTCCATCGGCTGACCTTTACGGGGAATCGCCAATATGCCAAAAACAATAATTATCGGTAATGGAACTATCACGAGTAGAGGTGTTATGTTGACCGCCATAAAATACGCCAAAGCCACACCGGCCAGCGCAATCATAGCGTAAATAAACTGTCGAAACGATAACGGCCCGAGTAACTTGTCTTCTGCCTCAACATCTTGCGGCACTTTGTGTTCAGCCATGCGATTATTGTATCAGAAAACGGTTATGTTTGGAAATAGTTGACCACGAAACCGTTTTCTGATTAAATAGTAACATAAACGTAAATAGTACAAGGAGAAGAGATGAAGTTCAGTTTTAGAAAGATTGCCGCGACGCTACTGATGACGCTAATGCTCATACTGACGCTCAGTGTGAGTGGTATAATCAGTGTACCAGCGTTCGCTGATTGTGAAGTGAAGGGTGGTATCAATAGTGCTCTCGACCCAGAATGTTCTAAAGGTACTGGACAGGCTAGTGAATTGACTGGTGATGGTGGTCTAATCGGGGTAATTATCAACACGATGCTGTTCATTATCGGTATTCTTTGTGTGGTGATGATTATCTTTGCTGGTATTCGTTACGTAACTTCAACTGGCGACAAAAACAAAGTTGATGCAGCTAAAAACACTATTGTCTATGCGGTGGTCGGCCTAGTCGTAGCAATTATTGCTTATGCGTTAGTCAATTGGGTATTTCACATCTTTGACTAAGTAGGATAATGAAAGATGAACAGAATTTCTCAGAACTCGGCAAAACTCCGCACCAGTGCAGCAACGCTAGCATTGGCAGCTGGTCTAGCGCTGACGCTACCCGGATCAGCGTATGGTTTATCGTTAACGGATGTTATTAATGGGGCTTATCGCGGTGAAGGTCAACCAACCGATTTATTTTCGGGTGGTGATGCTTTGATTCCGCGACTAATTAACCTGATGCTATTTATCGTTGGTATTTTAGCGATTGTTTTCCTGATCTTTGGTGGTATTCGTTATGTTATTTCGGGTGGTGACAAAAGTAAAGTCGATGCAGCGAAAAATACCATCCTCTACGCTATTGTTGGTCTCGTAGTGGCGATTCTTGGTTACGCGGTAGTCAACTGGGTTATCGGCGTGGTCGGTAACGGTAATGGCGGCGGCGGCGTAGTTTAATTCTAGATTCTACTACTGAATCTGCACTTTTCTTGGTTGTTTTTCCTTGACCTTGCCAAAGGAAATCGCTAAAACACCATCCTTTAGAACAGCTTCAACCTCATCTTCTTTGACCGGAATCGGCAGAACCAAAGTACGACTAAATTCACCCCAGTAACATTCCTGAACGTGCCACTGAATAGCTGCAGTATCATCACCACTGCTCAGTGTACCGCTAATCGTCAACACACCATCAGCGATACTAACATCGAGATCACTCTTGTTCACACCAGCTGTACGGGCCTTAATGACCAATTTATCCTCAGTTTCATAAACATCAACGGCCAACTGACCTGGTACGATATCATATTCTTCCTCAACAGTGGTCACTGTCGTTACTACTCCTGGTTCGGCCGACTCAGAAATCGACTCATCATCCGCCAAAAAAGCTGCTGCCAACTCATCGTCCAGCAGTAAATCATCATCAGTTTGCTTATCTCGCGCCATTTGTCCCTCCTTATCTCGCTTAATTCAGGCGTCTATGAGATAATTATATCGTATATTTAACTACAATGCAAGTTTTTGCGCGCAGAAGAAAGGTAAAATTTACAATGATCGACAAGTTACTTGGATGGTTATCTCCTCATATGTGCGAAGGTTGCAAAGAAGTCGGCGAAACGCTCTGTAAACGTTGTAATTTTTACATATTGGAACATAAGTGGTGCAAGTGCGTGGGTTGTCAACATCAAATAACGACCCCTGAATTAACCAAAACCGGCAACTTGTGCTTTGGTTGCAGTCAAATTTTACCCTTCAACAAAGTATTTGTAGTTGGTGCTAGAACAGGAATTCTTAGGAGATTGGTTGGTAATTACAAATATTTTTCGCGACGTGAAAGTTCAAAAGCGATAGCTAAACTACTTGAAAATATCTTACCTGAAAATTTGCCGAATTTAGTGATTGTACCACTGCCAACAATCTCGAAACGTATTCGCGAACGCGGTTTTGATCACATGAAGTTGGTGGCGCATGAATTAGCGCGCCTGAGAGGATGGCCATGCGATCTCGCCCTGCTCCGCCGGACGGATAACGTGTCGCAACATTCAGCCAACTTGCGCCAGCGTCAGCAACAAGCCGCGAAAGCTTTTACCATCAACCCCCGTCGCCCCGTCCCACCCCACATCCTTTTGATCGACGACATCTATACTACCGGCGCCACAACCACTACCGCCGCCAAACTCCTCAAAAAACACGGCGCTCAAGAAGTTTATCTGGGCATAGTCGCCCGTCAAGTTAGCCAGTCAAAATAATGTTGTAATAATTACAATACATGGCGGAGCAGAAACCGATTGGACGATAAATGTCCAATCACCTTCTCCTGGCGGAGGAGGGGAGATTCGAACTCCCGCGCCAGCTTGCGCCAGCCTAATGATTTAGCAAACCATCCCCTTCAGCCACTTGGGTACTCCTCCACGAAAAACGCGGTTCTGCGTCATAAATTGTTAATTCCTCATGACGACCGGGGATGGACCATCAATTATCTTTTGGTCGCTCCGCTCCGGCAGCCACTTGGGTACTCCTCCGTACGGTAAATATCTTACCAAAAGATATGGAAAAATGCTACAATATTCGCTGGAAGGATGACCGAGTGGTTTAAGGAGCCTGTCTTGAAAACAGGTGTGTCAGAAATGGCACCGAGGGTTCAAATCCCTCTCCTTCCGCCAGAATTTTAGTAAAAAGTGGATTTTTTCTTGCAATGTTGTTATACTAAGCACATGCAAAATGACAAGAGTGGGACGAAGAAGAAAAAGTCGAGCGTCAGAGCTCTGAATATCAGCTGGACGGCCAGCGAGTCGATCGATTACGAGCGCGGCGTGCTGTGGTACGTGATGGCCGTGTTGGTGGCGTTGGCGATAATCGGCCTGAATTTTTGGTATCAAGGTGTTGGTTTTAGTTCAATTTCGATTGCCGTGCTGGTGGTGACGGGTTTTGCAGCGCTGCTCATGGTACTGCGGCGGCCGGCGCGCGAGCTAAAATACACTTTAACTGATGAGGGGCTGACCATCGAGGGGCAGCTGCGCCCCTTTAGCGATTTTCGCAGTTTTGGTGTGGTTCAGGACGGTGCTCTGTGGCAGTTGGTGCTGATCCCGATTCAGCGTTTTGGTCTCAGCGTGACGATGCATATTCACAGCGATCAGGGAGAAGCTATTGTCGATGCTCTCGGCGCTCGTCTACCGATGGAAAATGTCAAAGTTGATCTGTTGGACAAAATCACTCGTCGACTGAAAATTTAACCCGTGCGTCCCCTCTGGAGCGTGATATGGTAGAATGGTTGCTAAGGAAGGGTGCAGGAGTGGTTGAACTGGCCGCTCTCGAAAAGCGGTAAATGGCAACATTTCGAGGGTTCGAATCCCTCCCCTTCCGCCAGGAATTAATTAATCTTTTCAGGATAAGGAGAAATAATGCAAGACAGTATTTTCACCAAAATCATTCGCGGCGAAATCCCAGCGTACAAAATTTACGAGGATGATAAAACGTTCGCCCTTCTTGACATCAGGCCGATGCAACCCGGTCACGTGTTAGTAGTGCCCAAAATTCAAATTGACAAATTCTATGATCTACCCGACGAGGATTACGTGGCTCTGTGGCAAACGGTCAAGAAAATTGCGCTACATATGGAAAAGATTTTGGGACAAAGGACGCTACTAAAAATTGTTGGTATCGATGTGCCGCACGTGCACATCCACTTGTTCCCCGCCGACCCCAACATGCCGCCCAACGAACTACCCATCGCTGACGACGCCGAACTAGCGAAAATGGCGGAGAAATTACGGTTAGAATAACACATATTACAAAACGATTCTTGACATAAGCGCAAATCTGTGCTATACTGATCACGTCGTGTACGAAAATAGAGAAATAACACTGAAAAATCCACTGCTAAGCATCAAAGGTCTCCTAGCGGGGTTGCTCGGTTTTGGTGTTATTTTAGCTAGTACCCACGGTGTTTTGATGCCCGATCATCAACGAGATTTGTCGCCGACCGACTTTAAAGCCAAAGTGCTTCGTGAGTCACACACGCACAACGACGATTCGCACGTTCACTATGATCATATCTTTGTCGATCCAAAACACTTACGCAGTACTCGCAGCGAAGGTGACAAACTGGCCGAAAGTGATAGATTACGTGGCAACTGGGACGTCTATCAAGTTTAGACATTTTGTGTTATCGTGGTTTATAGATAGACTAATCAAGGAGGAATCGTGGAGAAAAGGAAGCAAGCCACTTCGGTTGTCAACAAAAAATACAAGATCTGGGCGATTGCGGCGACCAGTCTGGCTGCTATTTTGGTTATTGCCACAGTGATTTTGGTAGTGGTGCTGGCGACTCAGACTGACGACGCTGAAACTAGTGTTAATAAAAATACAACCGAATATCAAAAAACGGAGGCCAGCGATCTGGACGAATCGAAATTGATCACTAGCGCGAACTTGACGACTAATGAGATTCCTGATCATTATGTTGGTAAGAAAAACGCTAAAATTATCGTTATCGAATACGAAGATTTTGCCTGTTCGCATTGCCAAGCTCTGGCTCATTACGCGGAGCAAATCCATGCTGATTATCAGAACCGCGTGTTATTTATTCATCGCAGTTTCAATCTCGGTTTTGCTAATTCTGCTAAAACTTTGCGGGCTGCTGAAGCGGCTTATTATCTGGGTGGTGAAGAAGCTTACTGGGCGATGGCAAAACTCCTGTATCAGGATACTCGGTGGTTAGGCCAAGAGGTCCTCGGCAGCCAATCGGTGTTAAATGACTACGCCGAACAGATTGGACTCGACGCTGACAAGTTTAAGAACGCGATGTCAGAAGCGGCTGTGACAGACAAAGTGACTCGCGATAAAAAACTCGGTGTGACAGCTGGCGTGAAGGGTACGCCGACGTGGCTTATTAACGGTCAACAAATCACACCTCGCGACGACGATATTCGCGCCGCCTTGGACATCGCTCTGCAAAATGAGGATTGACTTTTATTCGTAAGTGTGATAGAATGAAGATCGTAAACTAATAAATCTATAGTTAGGAAGCAGAAAAATGAGCAGTAGTTTTTCTTCAGACGCACGTGAGTTCGACTTGCCGGATCCTCTCGACGGCGAAAAAGGGCCTGAGCTATCACGCAGACAATTTATCGTCATTGGTACTGGTGTGATAGGAGCACTTGTTGTTGCTCCCTTAATTAACAACTGGCAAAAGGAACAAGAAGACGAAGAATCCTGGCGTAAGTTTGCCACCGATAATAAATTTTCTTGTCCAGGTACTGGTCCAGGAACGAGCGAGGAAATGGAGATTACTGAGGATGATAATGCACAATATTACAAATTACCATCCGACATAAAGTTAGTAGTTGTTGGTCGGGATAATGTTAATGTTAGATGGAATCCTGTATTTGAAGTTGATAAACAGAAGATGCCCGTTAACAATTATGGAGTACTTCCACCGGGAACTAAAATAGAGGAGGTTACTGAAATGGTTTTGTCTGAAAAATGGATATACACTGAAACCAATAAAGCGACCAACCCCGAGTCTCTTCTCGTGAAAAATTATTATATCGGAATTCCGGTGAAAGACATCATTAATAGTCTCGAAAGTGGTCAACCCCTCCGTCGGTGGCTAGAACATCTTAATCAAACAGGGAAATTACCGGGAGAAGATTTAGTTTTTGTAGCTGCCGGCTACTTAGGACTGAGCCCCAAAGCTGTTGAAGATATTATGAAAAAGGAAGAGAATCTTGTGAAAGACGAGAATGGCGATCCAAAGAAGTTCTTGAGACCAGCTGCTTAGAAAAACTGTTTTTAAGTTGTCGCTACCCAAAGTTCGACCATCAAGCGCGCTTCTAGGGCGCGTTTTTCATCTAATTGTTTCTTGGTTTCCTCAACCAGATGAGCGGGAGCTTTCTTGGTATAATTCGGGTTAGCTAACCGCTTTTTTAAAACAGCGATTTCTTGACGCACTTCAACCAGATGTGTCTCTAGACGCTCTTGGTGCTCATAAATCAATTCATCAGACAAATCCAACCAAGCCGCATGACCAGCGGTGGCTAAACGCAACCCTTTACCCTGTTTAACTTGTTTAACTGATTTTAACCCAGATAGCGATTTAATGAGATCGGCAGTTTCTGCGATCAAAGCGTCATTCTCGTGCAACAAGTCGTACTTGCCGGCCGGCAGCTGGGTAGTTACTAGGCGAACATTACTAACTAATTCTTTAATCTGGTCAAATTCGTCGGTTTTTTTCTTATCAAAAGACAACTTTTCCGGCCAAGGTTGTGATATTAATAGCGAATCGTCATCATGCAAAGCTGTCCAAATAGTTTCAGATACGAATGGTGCAAAAGGATGCACTAGACGTAACGTGATATCGAGCACGTAGTGCAAGAATTCTGACCGAGAATTGACTTTGCTAGCTTCGATAAACCAATCGGCGACATCATCCCAAACAGTGTGGTAAATAGTGTCGACAGCCTCGGCAAAACGATAATTTTTGATATGTTGGTTAATTTGTGCACGAGCGTCGTCCAGTTGACGCAGAATCCAATGATCGGCGGGGGATTCTGGTTCGCATGTCGCAGCGCGGCTCTCTCCCCCATCCTCACCCGACCGTTTTTCACTGCATACTTTACTCGAATTTTTCTCAGGTGCTCCGTGCGGAGACGAGCTCGTACTCGCACTTGATGAAAAATTCTTCGTCAAGTTATCCGGAAAAACGGAGGGTTCGTCGAGGGAGGGCGCCGCGCTGCTCTCTGCACCATCCTCACTTTTCGCCTCAATAAACCGTGCGATATTCCATAATTTATTGCAAAAATTTCGACCGGCGACCACTGATGCTGTGGAGAAAGCTTGGGCCTGACCGGCGGAGCGGTTCATAACGATACCGATACGCAGAGCGTCACTGCCGAATTCATCGATAACATCCATGGGATTGATAACGTTACCTTTACTTTTACTCATCTTAATACCATGTTCGTCCAGAACTAAACCGTGGAAAAAAACATCGCGAAACGGCACATCATCGGTCGCATATAGTCCTAGCATAATCATACGAGCGACCCATTGGCGCAACAGGTCAACACCCGTTTCCATAACAGAGGTCGGATAGAAACGCGCCAAATCGCCTCCAGTCAAATAATCCGTCGTGATAAACGGCCATTGTCCAGATGAAAACCAAGTGTCAAAAGTATCATCATCACGCTTGTAAGTTTTACTATTGATAATGATCTGTTCTTGATCAACGCGAGTGTCGAAAATCCAATCATCAGGATCGTTTTTGTTCTGAAAAGCTGGAATTGGGATACCCCAAGGAATTTGACGACTAATATTCCAATCGCGCAACTCGTTAAAGTAGCGAATTAATTCATTACCCTTCCCCGCTGGAATAAATTTGATGCGTCCATCTTCGATCGCCTTTTTGGCACGCTGAGCCAGGGGTTGGATTTTCAGAAACCACTGTTTCATCGGTAGCGGTTCAATGATAGTGCCACATTTGTAACAATGACCGATGCGGGTTTTGTAATGTTTGTCGATTTTGACCAACAAACCTTTTTCTTCTAACGCTTCGATAACAGCTTGTCGCGCTTCTAGCACGGGCATACCAGCGAAACGACCGGCTGCTTTAGTCATCCGCCCTTCCCTATCGATGGCAACTTTCATTGGCAAGTTGTGGCGCTGGGCGACCTCCCAGTCGTCGAAACTGTGTGCTGGTGTAATTTTTACAACACCCGTACCAAATTTCGGATCAACCATTTCATCAGTGATAACCTGAACCTCGAACGAACCATCAGCACCTTCGACGGTAATAGTTTGACCGACGTATTTTTGGTGACGCTTGTCGTTCGGGTGAATTGCCACAGCGGTATCACCGAACTTGGTCTCAGGACGAGTCGTCGCCAAGGTAAACGGACCATACTTAATGTAATAAAGTGGAGTTTTCTCTTCGCGATACTCGACCTCAATATCGGCAAAAGACGTCTGGTGCTTGGTACAATAATTAACCAAGCGTTCACCTCTGTAAATTAATTTATCATCCCATAGTCTCTTGAAAGTTTGGTAAACAGTGTTGACAACTTTTTCATCCAGAGTAAAAACTGATCGCGACCAGTCACAACTAGCGCCAAGTGCGCGCAACTGTAGTTCCATGTTACCTCTGTTTTGTTCAACAAAATCCCAAGTCATATCATACAATTGTTCACGTGAAAAGTCAAATCGAGATTTTCCTTCCGCCTCGAGAGTGCGCTCGAAAACCACCCAAGTTTCGAAACCAGCGTGATCTGCACCAGGAATCCAAATAGCATCGCGACCATTCATCCGATAATAACGAGTCAAAATATCCTCAATTGGAATCATGTAAGCGTGACCAACATGCAGATTACCGTTAGCGTTAGGTGGTGGCATAACGATGGAAAAAGGTTCGCCCTTCCCTGCCCGTTCAGTATTCGCCAAAGCTAATGCTGTAGTTGGTGCGAAAGCACCCGAAGTTTCCCAAAGAGCGTAAATTCCAGGTTCATACTCTTTCGGCTCGTAAGCTTTCGACAATTTCATTTTAACTCCTTAAGCGATTAACATTTCACGTGAAAGATATAACATCAACCATATGATCCCCACGATCAGCTTTCACGTCCTCTTAATATTTTACATTTTTGTTTCAGTAGTAATTATAACATACATTACTAAAGTACGGAATATGGATTAACTTGACTCTGTAAACCTCTTTTCACTCCTGCGTCGAGGGGGGGGGTGTTTGTGTCTTCTAACTTACTAACTTCTAATCCAGATTTCATGTTAAACTATTAGTATGATCAGAGAAATTAATGCTCAAACAGAGTGGAATGGATTGGTAACAGAGCAGGACGGGCATCCGTTGCAGCTTTGGGCTTGGGGCGAGCTAAAAAACCAACACGGACCATGGACGCCGCACAGATTAGCGATAGAGCAGGGGAGTAAAATTATCGGTGGCGCACAAGTTCTGGCGCGCAAAATGCCAAAACCCTTCGGGCAAATGTTCTATGTACCGCGCGGACCGTTTTGTGCGGAAAATAACAGGGGTAAAGTTTTACAAGAACTATCTGATTGGGCGAAACATCGTCATGGTGTAGAACTGAAAATTGAACCGAATTGGACGATGATGAATCACTGGCCGGTTGGTTGGCGACAATCGAAAAATCGCGTTTTAGTACCCAAAACAGCACTGATTGACTTATCCTGTGACGAAGATAGAATATTGGCGGCAGCGGCTAAAAAAACGCGTCAATATATCCGAAAATCCGTCAATGCAAATGTAACGATACGCCGAGTTGTTGAAAAAGAAGATATTAAAAAATGTTTGGAAATTTATCAGGGTACGGCGAAACAGAGAAGATTTAACTTACATAAGGACGAATATTACTATGATTTAGCACAATTAGCGACTGATGCAAACTTGATTTATCTCGCGGAAAAGGACGGACAACCATTATCTTTCCTCTGGAATCTGCGCACCAAAACGGTCGAGTTCGAACTTTACGGTGGTGTTAATCAAATGGGGCAGGAGTTGAGATCAAATTACTGCTTGAAATGGTATGCAATAACAGAGGCCAAGGCCGCGGGGGTAGAAATTTATGATATGAATGGTTTGTTGAACGATGGTATTAGCGATTTCAAGCGTAGCTTTACCGATACTGAAATCGAGTGGGTAGGGGCTTGGGATAAATCGTTATCACCCCTATATCGTTTGTGGGAAACGGTTTTGCCAGCGGCTAAAAAAACTGTTCAAACTGTTAATAAATTACGGGGTCGGTAGTGTTGTCAAAATTACAACATCAACAAACTAAGTCCCGGATTTCTCCCCGAAATCGTTCGCAGTTACGACAAGGAGGGAACGATTCGGAGCTAGAGCGGACTCAGAATGATAAAATTTCAGTGGTGATTCCAACCTATAATGATGCGAAATATTTGCGTTTAACGCTGCGGTCGCTGTTGGAGCAAAATCGGCAACCGTATGAAATTGTGATTATCGATGATTGTCCGACTGATAAAAAAACCAAAATGATGTTGGAAAAGAACTTTCAATCAGAGTTAAAGAATAGAACTATTCGCTATTACAAAAATCAACGTAATCTCGGGGCGGGCGGAGCGCGCAATCGCGGTGTTGATCTGGTGCACGGCGATTTGGTGGTTTTTTGCGATAGTGATGATATTTTTCTACCGCATCATCTGGAAGCGATGTTCGAAGCTCGAGTTAAAAATAACGCTGATGTGGTGATACTTAACACTAAAATTTTTATTGACAAGGACGGTCAAGTGATTCGCCAACGCAAATATAAACTGAGGGGGAGTATTGAATATAAACTGTTTGTCTTGGGATTGACTGGTGCATATATGCTGATGCGGCCAGAGCTGGCTAAGGAGTTGGGTGGTTTTAGAGCTGATATGGTGGCTTCTCGCGACAAACAAATGTTCGCCGAAGATTGGGAATTTTCGACGCGGATTTTTCACGCGGGTTATAAAATAGTGATGTGTGATGAGGGAACGTATCAGCGGCGCAAGCACAGTCGCTCGTTAACCGGCAGTTATCTTGGTTGGACAAAATATCGTCGCGAAGTGTTGTTTCCGCGCATCGCAACTGATCCGAATTTCACGCGTCGCCAACTGGCAATTTTCACCTATGGTACGTTGGTTAGTGCGCCGATGCGGCAAATACCCGCGTTGTTTTGGCAACTACTGAAACTGCAGCCATTTTTCTTTATTGTTCAGCCGGCCTGGGTGCAGTTAGCGCGGATATCATTGGGGAATCGGATGCGACGACGATTGAATTCTGTTAAAATAGATCGTGATGAATAGTAAATGGACTTTTGAGGAAATAACTAAATCCGAATGGGATAAGTTCGAAACGACTCGCGACGATACACACTTTTTTCAAAGTGTCCAACGAATTGAAATGCGCGAAAAAATGAATTATCAAAACTACATCGTTGGTGTTCGGGCGGGCAGAAAACTGATCGCTGGCGGTGTGCTGTTGGGGCGAGGGGGTGAATTCTGGATGGCTTATGGACCGCTGATTGACTGGGGTGATCGCGAGTTGGTGCAGTTTTTTCTGCGTGAAATTGTTCAATTCGCGCAACGCAAAAACATGCTGAAAATAGAAATTTTTCCAGATATGTTGCTGGCACTGCGCGATAGTCACGGTCAGGTTTTAGAACAGTGGGACAGGGGTGAAACGAAACAAACTTTTTCCGAAATCGGTTGGCGCTACAAAGGTGAAACAATTAATTACGAAATGAGGGCTGGTCGCTGGGCCTTCACCAAAGATTTAACAGGGATAAAAAACGTCGATGAACTGCGAGCGACCTATCGCAAAACATTGCGCGCGCGCCTGCGTCAAACCGCCGGTCAGGTGGAAATTCAAAAATTAAAACGCGACGATTTGGGCAAATTGGTCGGTCTGATTGATGAATCAGAAGCGCATCACGGTGCAAATGGTCGCGAAATCGATTATTATGAGAAAATGTTCGACGCGTTTGGCCCCAGCGTTGAATTTTTAATCGCGGTCAAAAGTGACGATAAAACACCGGTCGCTGGTGCGATTTTCATTCATCACGGTCGAGAAGTAGCGTCGTATTTGAGCGGGATGGATCGACGCTATCGTCAGCTGAATGGGCGGGCCTGGTTGCAGGATCATGTGATGCAAAATTGCCTAAGGAAAAGTATTTCGCGGATCAACTTTTTCTGGATCGAAGGAAAATTTACGGATAATCATCTACTCGAATTCAAAAGTGGTTTTGGTGGTGTGATCGAAGAATATATCGGCGGATTTGAAAAAATTCTGCGCCCAACACGATATCAGACGCAACGAGTGGCGAGAAAAACTAAAAATTTGGCGAAGCGACTTTTGAGGAAACTGGGTTGACTTTTTATGTAAGTGTGATATAACAGGAGACATGTATAAGAGAGAGAGCTCTAATTCGCCCGTGAGCGTGAAAGAGAATGTCCCATTCTCTGCTTCGAATGTTTTATATGGCTGCGAGGTAGTACCTGTCGATTCTGAAAGGCCAAGCCGATTTAGTCCAGGTGCTAATTATATTAAATGGTTTAAAAACATTAACAAAGAAGCTGGAAAAGAACCAGATTCTTGGGTGGCGGTCAGAAGGTCTGATGGGGGTGTAGACATTTATCCAGTTGCGGTCTGGTGCGAAGAATTCGAAAAACTGCAAGAACATTGTGAACAAAACCCTAATGATTCCATAAATATAGCACGTTACGAATTGTTTATTATGAGCGTAGTGACTGAAGGCAAGTTTGATTCAAGTTTGCGAATGAATCTCAAACACAAAAATTTGTGCCTAAATGAAGAAGATAATGGTGAGGTAGTGATAGTTGGCAGGGGTAATTATTTTACGGTTTACACTCGTACTCAATATGAAGAAAATTCGCAAAACTACACAACAGAAATAGCACGAACGCTAGGCATGAGTGCCGCACAGTTATCTGAAGCCTCGGTCAATTAGGAACATGGATGATTCATCCAGTAAAAATGATCTCATAGTTGGTTGGACTTCGATGGTGCGTGGATTAGTCGGTGGGGTTTTTTGCGCTACAAAATAACCCAGACTGGCGATCATGGCGGCGTTGTCGAAGATGGTTAATTGACATTCTAGCATAAGTATGACACAATACAGAATATGTCTGTGTCAGATGATCATAATAATGCTACTGCAGCGAGCAGTTCAGACTATTGGGAAAGACATTGGCAGGATGTTGATAAACTTCCATCGTCATTGTCAGATCACCCCGTGCATCTCTGGATAAGAGAAAAGATTCTTACCGTAGAAGATGGAAGGTGTATGGAAATTGGCTGCTATCCCGGCCAGTTTTTAACAATATTGGGCGATATGGGATACATTCTCAATGGAGTGGATTATTTTGAGGGCTCTAAAGATTTTTTAACAAAGCAACTTAAGCAAAATGATTATAAAATTGGAGAAATATTTGAGCAAGATTTTCAGGACTTTGAGAGTCAAGAATTATATGATTTAACTTGCTCATTTGGATTTGTTGAGCATTTTCATAATTATAAGGAAATGATTGAGAAACAAGTTGCCATGACTAAAGACGGCGGACAAATTATTGTGGAAGTTCCAAATCTGGCTTCGCCTCTTTATAAAATGCTATATAAAATACTCGAACCAGAGACACTCAATAACCATGTTTTTGAAGCCATGAATCTAGACAATCTCACGGAAACTCTAGCTAATTCTGGTGCAGAAAACATCAATGGGGAATATATCGGGCATTTTTTCTTTCGTTTTGTCAGTAAGCGCGGGCGTACAGCAAAATTGGTCGAGCGCACCATCAATAAATTTCAGTCCTTACTTGACTTGCTGCCCCAAAAAATCTCTGCCAGATATATGGGTGTCGTTGCTACCAAAGGATGCAACGGGGCTTAAGTAAGCATCGTAATCAGTTAAAGCTATTAGCTTGAACTGATTGTATATAAGCCTCGAGCTGTTTTGACCGTCGAAATTGATGGTTGAACCTCGACATCACGCGGGTCGGCCGGCGGAATTTCTTTGGCCATAAAATAACCGAGACTGGCGATCATGGCGGCGTTGTCGGTGCAGAGATACGGTGGTGGATATTCGATAGCGATAGGCAAACGTTCGGCCAGTTGAAGACGTAGCTCTTGGTTGGCGGCGACACCTCCGGCGATGACGACCGATTTGGGATGGAATTCTTCATAAGCGGTGATGACTTTGTCGACCAAAGTTTCAACGGCCACGTGTTGGAACGATGCGGCGAAATTGTTGCGCTGTGACGCGCTAAGGAGCTCGCTGAGGCCGGTTGAGGGGAAAGTGTGATCTTTTCCGACTTCGGATTGAGCGGTCCTTAAAACAGCTGTTTTTAATCCAGAAAAAGAAAAGTCGTATTTGCGACTCATTTTGGCTTTGGGAAAATTATATGCGTGGGGGTCGCCTTCTTCGGCTGCTTGGGAAATCGAGGGACCACCGGGGTAGGGCAGGCCGAGGATTTTGGCGACTTTATCAAAAGCTTCGCCGACCGCGTCATCCTGAGTTTGACCAATTAGTTCATAATCACCGTGATCGCGAAATAATGCGATTTGACTGTGACCACCGCTAACAATCAGAGCGAGCATTGGAAATTTTGGTTCGTTTTTACCGATAAAATTCGCATAAACATGTGCTTCGACGTGGTTGATGGGGTAGAGTGGTTTGTTTTTAATCAGCGCTAACGTGCGTGCGGTCAACGATCCAATGAGCAGTGAACCAATCAAACCTGGTCTGGTCGTCACGGCGATAGCGTCGATCTGGTCCCAGGGGTCATGAAGGGGAGCGAAGCTCGTCTCATCCTCCGGGTGTTCGGGTCCTGCCACTCGGTCCGCCCCGCCTCGCGTCATCCGAACAGCCCTGTCGGGGTCAACGAGCTTCTCGCTTGCGGCTTCTCGC
>WQTP01000023.1 GCA_009786195.1 Candidatus Saccharimonadota bacterium | reverse complement strand
TCATACAATTATCGCCCACGTGTCAGGAAAGATGCGCAAGCACTACATACGGTTAGTGCCGGGAGATAAAGTCGAGGTCGAGATGACCCCTTACGATCTTACAAAGGGACGAATCACCTTTAGACTACGCGAGGAAAAAAGTTTTAACGCGCCACAAGGAAGTGGCGGGAAAGGAAATGGCCGAAGATGAAAGTCCAAGCCAGTGTCAAAAAACGCTCCCCCGACGACAAATTAGTACGTCGCAAAGGGCGTCTTAGTGTTATAAACAAGAAAAAACCCCGCAATAAACAGAGGCAAGGATAAATATGGCGAGATTTGCAAACGTCGAAGTTCCTTCGGATAAACAAATTCAAATCGCATTGACCTATATTTATGGTATTGGACCGAAATCGGCGCGTGACATTGTTCATGCCGCCAAAGTTGACGGGACTAAGCGCGTCAAAGATCTGGACGAAACCGAGGAGAAGAAACTCCGCGATATCATCGATGCGAATTACACTGTTGAGGGTGATTTACATCGTATCGTTACTAATAACGTCAAGCGGTTAAAGGACATTAGTTCTTATCGCGGATTGCGTCACAAACTGAATTTACCAGTGCGCGGTCAACGAACTCGGACTAATGCTCGCACTAAGCGCGGTAGGCGCGTAGCCGTCGGCGGCAGTCAACCTAAGGCAGCGAGTAAGACGTAGGAATTGGTATATATATGAATGAAGAAGTAGAGAAGAAAGAAGTAGTAACAGCTGTCGATCAAGATGACACAACGGTCGAAGCTAAAACTGCACCAAAAGCGCGCATTAAAAAGAAAGCTAAGCGTAGTGTTCCGCTGGGACAAGCGCACATTCAAGCTACGTTTAATAACACGTTGATTAGTTTTAGTGATCCTCATGGCAACGTCATCGCGGCTAGTTCGGCTGGTGCTTGTGGTTTTCGCGGTAGTAAAAAGGGCACAGCTTATGCAGCCCAAATCGCCACCGACAAAGCGGCTGAAATCGCGAAAACTCAGTTCGGTTTAACCAAAGTTGACGTTTTTATCAAAGGTGTGGGTTTAGGTCGCGATGCAGCAATTCGCGCTCTATCAAACCATGAATTCATCATTGAAAGTATCGCGGATGTCACGGGCGTTCCCCACGGTGGCGTTCGACCAAAACGTGAAAGGAGGGCCTAAGATGGCACGAGATAAATCCCCAATTGTCAAACAATCTCGCCGCGAAGGTTATGCTCTTCACCGGAAAGCTCACAAAATCATGGCCCGAAAATCTGGAATTCCTGGTCAGCATGCTCATGATCGTAGTAGTAAACCATCACTTTATCTGACTCAATTGCGCGAAAAGCAAAAAGTTCGTCGCATTTACGGTCTGCTAGAAAAACAATTCGCTAATCTGATGAAAGAAGCTGAGCGCATGAATGGCATGTCGGGTGAAAACTTACTGCAACTATTGGAACGTCGCCTGGATAACGCAGTTTATCGGGCTGGTTTTGCAGCTTCGCGTCGCCAAGCGCGACAACTGATTAGTCACGGTCATTTTACACTGAACGGTCGTCGCGTTGACATCCCGTCAATTCGCGTTAAGGCTGGCGACCAAATTATCGTTCGTCCCAGCAGTAGCAAAACTGCTTACTTCGCGGCCTTAGATGAAATTGTTCGCGATGCTAGTGGTAGTGCAGTTGGCTGGCTAAAGGCTGATCCCAAAAAAATGTCAATCGAAATTATCGGTTTACCAGCCCGTGAGGAAGCCGAACCAGATATCAATGAACAATTAATCGTCGAGTATTACTCGCGCTAAATAGGGAGGAATAAAATGAGTAAAACAATCTTAAATCCAGTAGTATCAAATATCGATGCTGTGAGTGACTCTAGCGCGACAATTATCATTGAACCGCTAGCTAATGGTTATGGTCAAACGCTCGGCAACTCGCTTCGACGCGTGCTGCTCGGCTCAATTGAGGGAGCGGCGGTCACCGCCTTTAAAATCGAAGGGATCACTCATGAATTCACCACGATCCCTGGTGTTAAAGAAGACGTTGTCGAGATTATGCTGAATCTGAAATTAATCGCGATTAAACTTTTCAATAATGAACCAGTCGAGTTGACACTATCCAAGAAGGGCGGCGTTGTTACTGCTGGTGATATCAAAACTACCGCAGATGTCGAAATTGTCGATCCTAATCAGTTAATCGCTACGATTGATGATCCAAAGGTTGAACTGAAAATGACGTTCGTGATCGAAAATGGTCGCGGTTATCAAACGATCGAAGAATCGACCGCCAAACGTCTGCACAGCGATATGATCGCGTTGGATGCTGTATTTTCGCCGGTGCGTCGCGTGCGCTACGCTGTTGATAAAACGCGTGTGGGTGATAATGTCGACCTCGACAAACTAACTTTGACGATCGACACTGATGGTTCGATTGATCCCAAGGACGCTTTCGAACAATCCGCGGCGATTTTGATGGCGCAATACGAAGCGCTGGCTGGCGATACGCGCATCAGTGATGTCGAACCGACCGTGGCCGCTGACGACAAAGCAACTGATCTGTTGGGACTACCGGTTGATGAACTTAACCTGAGTGCGCGCACGACTAACGCTCTGATCGGTGCTGGTGTTAAAACAGTTGGCGAACTAGTTAGTTTGAGCGATGAAGAACTGAACGATCTGAAAGGTTTTGGCACCAAAGCTCGCGAAGAGGTCAAAGATAAGGTGGCGGAGCTGGAGTTTTAAATGCATAAACATGGGATTAAAGGACGCAAATTTGGTCGCGAGCGCGATCAACGTCGCGCACTCATGCGTGGTCTGATGTGTCAGTTGGTTGAACACAGTCGCATCAAAACGACGTTGCCAAAAGCTAAAGAATTGCGCCCCAAGATGGAAAAAGTTATTTCCAAAGCTAAAAAAGGCGATTTGGCGAATCGTCGCAGAGTTATTGCCGCGTTGGACAGCGTTTCTCTGGGAAATTACCTAGTTGACACGGTCGCCCCACAAATCAAACGCGACAGTGGTTATCTGCGCATCGTCAAACTTGACGAAAATCGAGTTGGCGATAATACCGAAATGGCGCAGATCGAATTCGTCGATCCCATCACTACTTCTGACGAAGATAGTGAGGGACAGGTGAAGGAAAATGTTAAATCCACCAAAACTGACGGGGAGGCGAAATAATGTTCAAAACCTATTCCAAAAAAGCTGACGAAGTGAACCATAGGTGGGTGCTCGTTGACGCTGCCGGCGTCCCACCGGGGCGTTTGGCGACGTTCGTAGCGACGCGCTTGAGCGGCAAATACCAATCAACCTTCACCCCCCACATCGACAGCGGCGACCATGTTGTGGTAATCAACGCTAACGAATCATGGTTAACCGGCGACAAATACAAGACGAAGAAATACTATTCGTACAGCGGATATCACGGCGGGATAAAAGAAACCAATCCGAAAACCATTGGTAAAGTTTCCGTTATCGAGCGCGCTATCCTCGGTATGTTGCCGAAAAACAAATTACAGGCCGATCGCATGAAACGTCTGCACGTTTTCGCCGACGAGAATCACACCCACGCGGCGCAGAAACCAGAGAAATTGGAGGTTAAATAATGGCTGACAAATCATACTTTTACGGATTAGGTCGTCGTAAATCGGCCACCGCGACAGCGCGTTTGTACGCCGGCAAGGGCGAAATCACCATCAACGGCGAAACAGCCGCCAAATATTTGGACGACAACAAAACGTTGCTGGCCGAATTGACCGACCCATTAGCGTTGGTCGGCAAACAAACGGATTTCGACATTACGCTGCTCATCAAGGGTGGCGGTACGTCCGGCCAGGTTGACGCAGCTAAATTGGCGATTTCCAAGGCTCTCGCAACTATTAACGATGATCTCAAAGGCAGTCTCAGCAAAGCTGGCTACCTCCGTCGCGACAGCCGCGTTACCGAGCGCAAGAAATACGGCCTCAAAGGCGCCCGCAAGCGCGAACAATTTTCGAAGCGTTAATCGCCCGAGCACTGACCGCTCAAAAAACTCCGCCTTGGAACGCGGAGTTTTTAATAACCACTTGCACAAAAAGCAAATTGTATGTTAAAATCTTACCATGAACGAAATTGTTCAGCAGATCAGGCTCTCTGTTGTAGAGACACCGACTGCGCCGAATACAGGTGTTGCTGGCACAAATAGTACCGGTTTAATCATAGCATTAACCATAATTGCACTAACAATAGTAATTGCAGCTATTTTTCTCTTCTTGCGCCGTAATAAAACTTCCGGACGTATCATCCTACCACTTATCGCCATCACTCTAGCTACAGCTGGCATGGCCACTACCTTAGTCCAAGCTAACACTTCGCTCAACCTAAACTCCGAACCTCTCAACATAACTATCGTCAAACCCAACTTATCTGCCACCGCCTCAAGCACTCTATCTGTCACCACCGACACAGTAGCCCACAATCTATCCGCTACCCTAAATGGCGCCTTAGATGCCCTCATTACTATTAAAGTAAACGGCGAGACACTGTCTGATCTGCCAACCACTCTAGCTACCGACAGCACCAACACTTCTTATACTCTAGATTACAGCATCAGCATTAATGGCAGCTTACCAGTAGGAAACTACACTACCTATGTTAGTTACAATGTAGAAGAAATACCCGATCCTCTGCCTGCACCATCCTCAGAATTCACTACCAAAACCTCCAATATAGTTCCCAACTTCGCCTCTACCATCGCCCCAAGCGGTAATGGAACAGGCACTAATGGCCCCCAGTTCAGTATCTACGGTAGTGGCTTCGGATCATCACCAACTGTAACCATCGGCGGTCAACCCTGTACAGATGTAGTAGTAAACTCAGCTGGTACTGCCATAACCTGTACCGGTCCGGTGTCCGGGATGACTAATGGCGAACACCGTACTTTCATCAATGGCTCTGATGCCGGCAATAATTACACAGTCTGGTACACATCATTCAACTTTCCAACCCTACAATCCCTAACCACCACAGGATCTTGCTTAGGCACACCAACAACACCTGTCATTTACCGAGACAGCAGAGATTCACAACTCTACTATGTGGCCAAACTAGCCGACAACAAGTGTTGGATGCTAGACAACCTGCGCTACAAACCTAATGGAGACACAACAGGAACGGTGACCAGCGGATTTTCAGCTACGCAAGTGGCCAATACTGGCACCTTTCTAACTAATAATGGCAACAATACTCCGAATAATACTTCCAATATAGATACTCCGTTATATATAGACCCAATCACAGTAGCCTATTGCTACAATAACACTAACAAATCCCCACAAAACATCACTAAATGTGGTTTCCTATATAACCTCTATACCGCCAATGCTGGAACAGTTGACTATACTATAGCTACTGGTGGTACTCAATCCACTGGTTCTATCTGTCCACTAAACTGGCATTTACCAACCGCTACTAGCACTACATCCGGTCCCGGTAATGGCACTAGCTATAATTACGCTGACTTTGCCGTCCTAAATGCCAGCATGAATGCTGGAACTTTTACTACTCCAGGTGTAACTACCCAGACAACTGGTTTCTATGAAAATTGGCAATATAACGGTCCTTGGCGTGGTGTTTTTAGTGGCTTTTACGGCGGTGCTTTCCTCGATCAGGGTGCGTACGGCTCCTACTGGTCTTCGTCGGTCCACTCGGCGGCGTACGGTCGCTACTTTTACTTCAATAGTTCTCTCGTTAGCCCGGGCAATAGTAGCAACAATCGGTACTACGGTAGCGCTGTTAGGTGTGTACTATGAATGAAATAACACAACCATCAACCTCAGGGTCTTAGACGCTCCAGCCCCGCCAAATACTGGCGTAGGAGTAGGCGACACCGGCACATTGCTATTAATAATTACAGTATGAAATCAAAATCAATGGCAAAGTTGTTGCTTCGTCGAAGGACGACGTAGTTTTGTGTGAACCTGGCAATGTTTACGAGTTTATTAATACATCCAAAACTGAGCCGTTAACCTTCCTTGTTATTCGTACAAATGATCCTGACAACGAGGATATGATTGTATTATAACAAATAGTGTGCTATAACACAGATATGAGATTGTATAGAGTTACACACTGGAGAAATCATTAAAATGTACAATAAAACCCTGACTGCACTTAACGGTGTGCGCGTTGGACACTCTACGCATCTGGACAAACTAACGGGTTGTACAGTTATTCTTTTTGATAAACCTTATCAAGTAGCATATAAATCTTACGGTGGAGCTGTTGGCGCGTTCAACACGGAAGAAATTAGAACAGATAATACAAATTATGGCCAGAACGGCATTTTCATCGCTGGCGGCAGCAACACAGGTTTAATGTCGGCAAGTGAAATCATGGAATGTATGCGTCGCGACCAAATAGGCACACGTTCCGGCAAAGACCAACAAATCTTTAATCCGTTCATAACTGGCGCAATAGTCTACGATATGGGTATGCAAGTTGCAACATACGACCCAGTTTATGGGCGTGAAGCGTATGAAAACGCAAGTAACGAACCAGTAGCAAGTGGCAATGTTGGAGCTGGCACGGGCACATCTGTTGGAAAGTTTCGTTATGTTGAAAGTGGTACGAAAAGCGGTGCGATGAAAGCTGGCGTCGGTTCAGCTCGTGTTGATTTAAGTAACGGCATAACCGTTTGCGCTTTGTCGGTAGTGAATGCTCTGGGTAATATTGTTTTGCCAAACGGCGAAATTTTGGCTGGAAACAGAGATGAAAATACCAAGTTTAAATCTTATGAGGATTTAATAGATTTTGTAACGCGAAACGAACACAACACAACAATTTCCGTTGTCGGCATAAATGTGGATTTAGGAAATAAATTGCATCTAGAAAGAGTCGCGCATTTAGCTTCACATGGTCAAGTTCGTGCGATAAATCCGGTGAATACTTCGGCTGACGGCGATACGGTTTTTGTATTTAGCACGGGCGAACTAAAGAATCCGTTCAATGATAATCTACAATACTTCCAAGAAACGGAAGACAGTTTGTATACCCGGGTTGATTATATTGGACACGCCGCTGGGCGTGCTGTGCAAGAAAGTATTTATGATGCTTGTCGTTCGGCGAAAACAATTAAGTTCGAACGAGCTTATAATGGTGTGATTCCGTCCGTGAGAGATTATCGAGCATACAACGATCCAGACTTCAAAAAATAAACTGGTGTGCGCGAGAGGACTTGAACCTCCACGTCCGAAGACACTAGCTCCTAAGGCTAGCGCGTCTACCATTCCGCCACGCGCACATGATGGGTACGGGGGATATTATATCAAAAAGACGTCCCTTGCGCCAATTATTTGTCCGATAGACGAAAGAGGGCTATTGCCGCTTCTCCGTAAATTCGGTTATCCACCACAACAACTCCCTTTAGGTTCGGCAAAGTCCCTCTCTCTGAATATGATAATACCAAAAGTCCGTCCGCATGTAAATGCTTAACCAATTTAGAAACTGTGGAAAACTGTGGATTTTGGTATGGCGGATCGACGAAAATTATGTTGTATTTATCATTTTCAGCAATTTTTGTCCAGTTACCGACCTCTGTTTTTATTAATTTTGTTTGATCGGACACATTTAATGTTGTAATATTTACAGCAATGACATCCGCTGCAATTCTATCTTGTTCCAAAAAGGTCGAAAAGGCTGCGCCGCGACTTAACGCTTCTAATCCCAACGCACCAGTTCCGGCGAAAGCGTCCAAAACTCGTGTACCAACCAGAACATCACGCGAATCGAGCATCGAAAAAATTGCCGAACGCACGCGATCACCCATCGGATGCGTAATTGATCCAACATTGGCCGAAATCCATCGCCCACTGTATTTTCCGGCAATAATTCTCAGTCGTTTTGACATACTAACATTGTAACAGAAAAATCAAAGTGTGATACAATGTAGTCATGAGCAAAATAACGGAGTATTTACGGGGCAAATTAACAGGCGAAATTTCAACCGACCCGGCGGTACGTGCTGATTTCGCGCGCGACGGTGGTATTTTACGCGAAACTCCACAAGTCATCATCTTTCCCAGAACAACCAATGATGTGCGCAAGGTGGCGCGATTCACTTGGCGGTTGGCTGAGCGTAGTCAAGTTTTACCAATCACTGCGCGCGGTAATGGTACGAGTACTACTGGTGCAGCGATTGGTCGCGGTGCTATCATATCGTTCGCAGCCCACATGTCGCGCATTCTCGAACTTGATGTTAAATCGCAAATGGTGCGTGTCCAACCCGGCTTGAATTTCGAAGCGTTACAAGAGGCGATGGCCACCCACGGTCTGTTCTTACCAATTATCAATGGTAATTTAAAAGTTGCGACTATTGGTGGCGCATTAGCGTCTAATGTAGCTGGCACTAAATCTGTTAAGTATGGTACGTTACGTGACTGGACTGACCGACTCGAAGTAGTGTTGGCTAATGGTGAGATTATTCAAACTGGCCGTCTGAGCAAACATGAGTTGAACTCTAAAAAAGGTCTACAAACTATGGAAGGTGGAATTTATCGTGGTCTCGATGCGTTGATTGACGAGAATACTGATGTTATTGCTAATTTCGCCGATTCTGCGGCGCTTAATGCGGGTGGTTTTGCGATTGATTTGGTTAAGGGTAGTGATGGTTCGTTTGACCTAACACCGCTATTGGTCGGTTCACAGGGCACGCTTGGTTTAATCACTCAAGCGATCGTTAAACTAACGCCGCGTCCTGATGATGTGTTACTAATTTCAGCAGCGATTACCGCTGATCAAGATTTACCGGCCTTGATTGAGCAACTATTAGCTCTCAAACCAAGTGAGTTAGAATTCATCGACGGTGACACATTAAAGTTGATTGAGCAAAAAGACGGTGGTACTGCCTGGAAAAATGTCAGCGGGAAGCGGCCGGATACTTTACTTTTCATTGAATTCGACGATAAGTATCGCGCTAGAAAAGTCAAAAAAGCTGCTAAAATTTTAGACGAAGCAGCGGTAGTTGATATTAAAATTGCGAGCAACTGGGAAGAACAAGAAACCCTGCGGTCGATTCATCACAGCGTCGCTACTATTACGAATTACAGCGAGCGCGGTACGGCGGCGCTGCCGATTGCGCCAGACTTAGCGGTTGCACCAAGTCAAGTGTTGGAATTAACAGAAACCATTAAAAAACTGTTGCATCGCAATCATATTGAGGGTGGTATTTGGGGACATCTTGGTGCTGGCGTAGTTAGTGTGCGACCGTTAATCAATTTGGCTAATCTTGGCCAGCGCCAAGCAGTGTTCAAGTTACTTGGCGAGTTACTTAGTGCGGTTAGTAAACTTGGTGGTTCAATGAGCGGCGAATTCGGCGACGGACGACTACTAGCGCCAGCTAACAAAGAACAGTACGGTGACAAGATGGCGGAAATCTTTACTCAGATCAAAGCGATTTTCGATCCTTATAATACGCTTAATCCAGGGGTGATTGTTGGTACCGACCAAAGTGATCTATTAGCGATACTCCGCCAGGATTATCGTGAAGATCGTTTTGCGGAACTGAATTTGCGTGGTTAACTTTAGACGTGATATAATTTTCAAACGGGTAAACCGCATGCGCACATGGCGGGTCGTTGTTGGTCAACGCCAAAGGACGATCGTAGACGCCGGCTGCCAATGCAGCGATGTGCGTTTGCAACTATGCGCACATGGCGGAATTGGTAGACGCGCTAGCTTCAGGAGCTAGTGAGCATTACGCTCGTGGAGGTTCAAGTCCTCTTGTGCGCACCAGATATTTGTGTTACAATAATAATATGAGTTATGTTTCAAACACCCATACGCACGTGTTGCCGAGTTGACCGGATTGTTTTGTGATATCTAACTAACGCCGGTCATCTCGGCGTTTTTGAATGTTAATTAATTTTTTGGAGAATGAAATGAGAAGTATAGAGAGGGCCAGATCGGCTACGAGAATATTACTAACAGAAGGGAATCTTGCGTCATCGCTCGAGTGGTTGCGTGAAACGTGCGACATCGACGCACCAGATTTCCCGGAAAGGTGTCTTCATGCGATGCGCTGGCGGTCGGGAATTTGGCATCGCGCGCAACGAGAGTATTCGACTGGACATCACCCAGGGAATGGCGGATTTTGCGTTATGGGGCGGTGATAAGTTCAAGGAACAGGGTGACGGTCTGAGTTTTGAGCCAGTTATGCCGTTAGATTTGTGGTATGCTTTACTAATACCAAAGGATATTAAAGTGCTGCCGCAGTTCCCAAGAATTGCCACTAGTTACCCGAAAGCATTAACTGCTTTTGCGATCAAATGCGGATTAGGACTTTTACCTGACAATGTAATTGTGCGTCCCGGTAAAATCGAGCGCTATCCGGTCAGCGGCTTGGCGGACGCTACTTTTGACTTGGTCGCCACGAACAGTACCGCCGAGGCTAATGGCTTAAGAGTCGAAATTGACGAACGAATTGTGCTCGGTGGACTCTGGAAAAATCCGAGTTACGACGCAGCGGCGGGGTCGTCTCTGTCCAAATAAACCACCGGTTTGATGAGGTCGGGGGCCTTTTTATCCATCAATTTAAAGGCTTCGGGGATTTGATCAAAGCCATAGAAACGATGAGTGACGAGTTTGGACGGATCGATGCGATCATTAGCGATCAGTTCGAGCATGCGGCGGATGCGTTCGGCGCCGCCGGGGCAAAAACCGCCGCGGATGTCTTTGTGCGACATACCGAGACCCCAGGCCAGGGAAGGAATCGCCAGTTTGTCGTTAATATCATAAAAATTAACACTCGCGATAACCCCGGCGGGGCGCGTCGCTACGATGGCCGTGTGCAGACTGTCACCCGCGCCGCCCGCAATAATCGTGCGATCAACACCGCGACCGTCGGTCATCTGCAGGACCTGTTCGGCGACGTCACCTTCTTTGTAATTGACGAAATCAGTCGCACCGTAACTGCGGGCGACCTCAATACAAATCGGACGAGTACCAACAGCGATGATGCGCCCGGCACCCTTCAGTTGAGCAGCAGCTACCGCCATCAGCCCAACCGGACCGATCCCGATCACTAAAACAGCGTCGCCGTACTGCACTTCGGCCAGTTCGGCGGCGTGAAAACCCGTACTCATCATGTCGGTCGTCATCAGAGCAGCTTCGTCGGAAACACCAGTTTCGGGCATCTTGACGAGATTCGCATCAGCTTGATTAACGTGGAAAAGTTCAGCAAAAGTACCATCTTTACTGAGCAAGAATTTGAAACTACCCATGAGGAAGGAATCGTGCGAAAAAGTTCGTTGGTTCTGAACGCCGGTCGACAACCAGTCGGGAGTGACACAGGGTACGACCACTTTGTCGCCCTTCTTGAAATTCTTGACAAGTTTACCAACGCGTTCAATAATCCCAATAGCCTCGTGACCCAAAATCAGATCATCCTTTGGACCAGCACCGCCATGCATGGTGTGTGTGTCGGAACTACACGGCGCCACCAGCGTCGGCCGAATAATAGCATCGAGCGGACCAGGGGTCGGTTCAGGTTTATCCAGCCACCCCGCCTCGTTAACTATAACCATACCATAACCCTTCATAGATCCCTCACTTTCTTTTAAATGAATGGGGGTGCCCCCATTCGTTCATTTACACTATTGTAGCACACAAAAATTACTAAAAAAAGTCCCAACGGGGGCTGTCACCACTCAAAATTAGTAAAAAAGAGCGAATTAATGTAAAATAGGAGCACATATGAGTTTAAATACATCTAGTTACAAAGGTGCGCGCGACCTCTATCCAGAGGATATGCGTTTGCGCCGATATATTTTTGACACTTGGACCAAAATTTCCGAGCGTTTTGGTTACGAAAAGTACGACGCGCCGATTCTCGAACCGCTCGAACTCTACGCGGCGAAATCGGGCGAAGAAATTGTCAATGAGCAAACATATACGTTTTTCGATCGCGGCGATCGCCGAGTGACCATTCGCCCCGAAATGACACCCTCCGTGGCGCGGATGGTGGCTGCGCGACGTCAGGAAATCCCGCTGCCCGCGCGACTGTATTCGATCGCTAATTTCATGCGTTACGAGCGACCGCAAAAGGGTCGCGAGCGCGAATTTTGGCAACTTAACGTGGATATTTTCGGCGTACCCTCGGTCGAGGCCGACGTCGAAGTTATACAAATCGCCGATGCGATTTTGCGCGAATTCGGCGCTAATGAGAACATGTTCACTATTCGCATCAACGATCGACGTTTGACGGATTATCTCATGCGAACGTATCTGGATTTGGATGAAAAGGACGCTACAGCGATGATTAAGTTGCTCGATCGTCGCGCCAAGATTTCGACCGAGATTTTTGATGAAACAGCCCGAGAAATCTTTGCCGACGCGGCGGACGAAAAAATGCCAAAACTCAATCAACTTTTGCAGGGTCGTTCCTTGCAAGATTTACCGAACGAAATTAGAGGAAGTGGATTGATCGCTGACCTCGAACAACTCCTGGGACAGATTGAAATCCGCGGTATCACCAGCGTCAAATTTGACGTTACACTGATGCGTGGTTTTGATTATTACACTGGTATCGTGTTCGAAGTTTTCGATCAAAATCCCGATAATAAACGCGCCATGTTCGGTGGTGGGCGTTATGACGGCCTGGTTGGGCTGTTTGGCGTCGAAGACATGCCAGTGGTCGGTTTCGCTCCCGGCGAGACGACGACGATGGAGTTTCTGCGCACCTGGAATCTACTGCCCGAATTAAAACCCGCAACGGATGTGATTTTGGTTCCCTTGGGCGACGTGAATATTCAATCGATCGTCGATCAACTCCGCGCCGCCAGCGTCAACGTAGCGGTCGATTTCACCGATCGTAAAATTGACAAAAAAATCCGCGCCGCTGTGAAAATTGGCGCCCCATACCTGTTATTCGTTGGCGAAGAAGAAATCAAAACCGGTCAATACACACTAAAGAACGTCATGACCGAGCGAGAAGAAAAGCTTACGCTTAATAACATTATTGACGTCATGGCAAAATAGTAGTACAGTCGTACGACACATGCCAGGAACCACTGAATTCTACCCGAACCATTCGTCGGAAGCGATATTGCCGCACGAGCTCGACCGGTCTTACGTTAATGGTTACGAGATGATTCTCTCCGCGCTCGGGCTTGTCCACGAGATACACAAGGGGCAGCTTTACGGCGGGGTTGCGGATGTACCTAAAACGTATCATCTAGAGAAAGCTGCCCTTACTGCTCTCGACAGGGGACATGGCGCGGTGCTAACTACCGCGCTTATTTTGCATGATACAATCGAGGACACATCAGTTACGCTCGAAAATCTAGGGAAACTATTTCCTCCAGCCGTTATACAAATAGTGCGCGGCATGACCTATAACGAAGAAGCGGTTATTCGTCACTCAAACGACCCTAGTAACAAGCCTAATATAGTAGATAGGATGAGGGTTCGTGTACTACAACTTCTCGGTAGGTCTGCGTTGTATCCAAGAAATTCCGTAGCGGAGGCGCGATTTGTAACGTCGCTAGCGGAATCCGAGGGCCCTCCCGCCGTGGAAGCCAGGGATATAGATCTAGAAGTTAACATAACTGCTGCATACAACCTTCCTAAGGCAGATGGTGATTCGCAAAGACGCATTGAGCACCGTACTGCGATGAAGGCCGCCCTCTCTAGGGTAGATTCTTCCAAAAAAGCAATTACCGAGCACTACGAGGACAATTTTAATGACGGCGGCTACACCCTGATGCTCGATGAGTTGTCGCTTAGCCAAAGGAATGAACTAGAGGATATGTTCCGCGTGCACACGGTTGCGATTATGCGCAATAAGAGGCTGCTAGAGGCAGCTCTCAACGCCGCCTAATTTTACTATCCCCCCATCATCTGCTATAATACCCCCACCATGAAACATACGAGAAAAGATTTAGAGAAGGGCAAGATTGAATATCGCATAGAGGTAGCGTCAGAGGACGTCGCGGAGCATCACGCTGCGGCGATCAAGAAATTGTCCGGCGATGTTAAGGTCGCGGGTTTCCGTCAGGGTCACGTTCCCCCAGAGGTCGCGGCTAAGCACGTTGACCAAGCGAAATTGGCCGACGAAGCGATTAACACCGCCATCAATGCGGCGTTGGTCGAACTAATCCGTCTCGAACAGCTACAATTGCTCGACCGACCTGATATTTCTATTACGAAATTCGTCCCAGCGCAGGTTTTGGAATTCACAGCTGTGATTCAAATCGTACCATCAGTGAAATTGGCCGATGTGTTCAAATTGAAAACCAAGAAATCGCTCGTCAAAATCACTGATAAAGAAATCGACGAAGTTATTGAGCGCTTGCGGGGAGAATCGGCCACCAAAAAAGAAGTCAAACGTGCGGCGAAAATCAGCGATGAGGTGATAATTGACTTTACCGGGATGAAAAACGGCGTGGAATTTGACGGTGGAAAAGCGACCGATTACGCGCTGAAACTGGGTTCGAATTCCTTTATTCCGGGATTCGAGGAAGGAATTATCGGCAAAAAAGCTGGCGACGAATTCGATTTACCACTAACTTTTCCGGAAGATTACGGCGCGCAGAATTTGGCCGGTCAGGCGGTCCAGTTCAAAATCGTCCTAAAGAAAGTCCAAGAGGTCAAATTACCAGCGTTAGACGACAAATTTGCATCCCAAATCGCGCCAGATATCAAAACGCTGGCTGATTTGAAAAAGGATATCAAAAAAGAGCTCACCGCGCGCGCCGAATACGAGGCCGAGCGGAAATTCCAGGATGATTTATTAACCGAACTCACGGAAAAATCCAAAGTCGAAGCGCCGGAAATCCTCATCGAGGACCAATTGGTGGCGCTGGAACGTCAATTTGGCGAAAATTTGACTTATCGTGGGATGACGCTGGACACGTATCTGGAACAGGAAAAATTGACGCACGATGAATGGATAGCTAAGGAACTCCGTCCAGCGGCCGAAAAACGCGTACGGACCAGCCTCGTTATGGCGCAACTAACGCGCGATTGGAACATCACGGTCACCGACGAAGAGGTCACCGCCCAGCAGGAGAAAATCATCAGTCAATACAACGATCCGAACCTGCGACAGCATTTCGAAACCCCCGAGGCTCGTCAACAGATCGCCCAACAAATGATGGCGGAAAAGACGTTGCATAGATTAGCGACAATAGTCACAAATTAATCTATAAAGCAAGCCTTTTTGACTTTTTAGCGTAAGTGTGATACAATAAAAGAATGGATTGCGATTTAATTATACCAAAATACTCGCTTTTGGACACCAAAAGGGGCGAGTATGCTGAGGAGATTGCTCAGTTATATTGTGAAACCATAGATATGAATCGCGTCAAGAAACAGGAAGAATTTGAAAATATGTTTGCACAAGTACTGTATTACCAGGTCAGTAATCTAACAACAGCTTGTGTTGATTGGGACAACAATCTTATTGGAGCAATATCATACGGATTTTACCGCGACTGCGAACCAACCTGCGGTCGAGTTTTTAAGATTGCCGTTCAACCCCAATACCAGAGGGGGGGGGTAGGGCGCGAGCTTTTATCGTATGCGGAATCTTGTCTGGCGGG
>WQTP01000022.1 GCA_009786195.1 Candidatus Saccharimonadota bacterium | reverse complement strand
ACCCTTCGCTGCTAGGTATTTTTCAAACTTTCGATTCCTTCCGTAGTATTCACGAATCTGGGCTGAGTGTTCATTGACAACAAAATAAATTTCCGTGATACCCGCCGCGATACAATCTCCTACAACGTAGTCGACAATTGGACGGTTGCCAATCGGCAACATGCACTTTTCGATCGCCTTTGTTATCGGCAACCGCCGTGTGCCATAACCCGCAACTGGGATAATTGCTTTGGTAATATTGCTCATTTATTTGCCTCCTTAAATGTTCTTAATACCTGTGAATTATTCATAAAAAATCCTAACAAAAAACCTCCGCGATGTCCATAAAGGCTCAAGGCGAAGGGCTGTACTTTTATGGTAGCAAACACAGCTATCGTTGTCAATGCTTCTTTGCACAAACAAAAAGCCCCGCTGAGGCGTAAGCCAACACGGGGTGCTGTGTTTCTACTATAGCAAATTAGATATCGCGCGTCAAGAGTTTTCATTTTTCCTCCTTTTGCAAATACAATTCATAATAGTATAGCGCGCTCAATGATTGACCTTCGTCGATTTTACCTTTTCGGACCATTTCACGCACAGTTGGTAAGTCAAAAAACCGGCGATCGCTGATCAAATGATTATCATCAGCTTTTGGTATTTCACCGATTACCAGATCTGTCGCTAGTAGCGCTGCCATGCGCTCTGGCATTAATCCGTCCATCGGACGCGCCACGCCAATTTTCTGCCAAGTTTTAGCTTTGATACCAGTTTCTTCGAATAGCTCACGCTTTGATGCAGTAATAAAATCGTCGTCGCCCACACCGCCAGCCGGTAATTCCCAATGCCATTTCTGCGCCGGATAACTGAATGAACGAATCAAAAATATTTCACCCTTGTTGTTTACTGGCACAACTGTCACAGAATCTTTAGTTATAACCACACCGTAAATACCCCCCCCCGTATCGGGATGAATAATCTCATTTTCCTCGACCGTTATCCATGGATTCTGGTAAACCACTTTGGTTGAAATAGTTTTGAATGGGTTATCGTTTTTCATTGCTCTATTTTAGCCCGTTAGGTATTCTCTCAATATTAAAACTCATATCAGTTATATTGTATCAGAAAAACATGGGTTTATCTAGCTATCGATGATTATCTAATGGGCTGAACCACTATTTTTCCCTAGCCCGAATACCGTCATGATCCAAACCATAAAAATGCGCGGTTTCGTGCCAAAGTGTGTGACGGATGTGTTCGCGAAAATCCGCTTCGTCGCGCGAGATTCGGACCAGCGGCAATTTGAACAAAGTGATTTTGTCCGGCAGGACCAAACTGTAATTATTACCCCGTTCCGTCAGCGGAATTCCTTCGTACAACCCCAACAACAACCCGTTGTTTGTTCTTGATTTTCGCATCTGTTCCGCCGTCGGCTCATCCGCATAAGTAATCACAACATTATCCAACCCCTTGACCCGTTCCGGCGGCAACTTATCCATTTCCGCCGAAATCAGCGCATCAAATTCTTCGTCGGTTGGTGGGGCGATCATTTTGTCTCAACCTTCCTCAACTATTGCAGTTACCTCAATCTCAACCCTCGCGCCCTTTCTGGAAAATTCTGTCGCGCCAACACAAGTGCTGACGGGCTTAGAATCAGCAAACCACTTATCACGAACAGCCGAAACTTTTTTGAAATCGTTTTCAAAATCTGTTAGATATATTACAGCTTTCACCACATGTTTCATACCCGCACCCGCAGTTTTTAAAATCTCATTAATTTGCTTAAAGACATCTTCGGCTTGCGCTTCAGCGTCATCAGGCCAAAGAACCTCGTGCGTTTCTTCATTTTTTCGGGCTTGTTGACCGGATACAAAAATCAAGTATTTACCCCCTCCCAAGCTAATTTTACACGCCGGAGAATAAACACCACGGGTTTTCTGCCAGCCGTCTGGCGTAATTCGTTGCACCGACATTACTTTTCTCCTTTCTTCAATTGAATTTTTAATTCAGCATCGTCAATTTTCGCAGTAGTTTCGAAGAATTTGTCATTCGCCGACTTGATCGGCGAATCCAGAAATTCCGTGGCTAAAATTTCTGTCGCAATTATGTCGCGATATTCATCAATTGATTGTTTCAGACCTCTGTCAGACGTTGTCAGATTTACAACGATACGATCATCGACGTTCAACCCCGCTTCTTTGCGGGCGTTTTGAATCACGCGGATAATTTCGCGAGCTTGACCTTCGCGCCTCAGTTCGGGGGTGATGTTCTTATCAAGCGTCAATTCTTTTCCGTTATTTACCAACTTCACATTCACCTCATCCGCAATAATCTGCTCGTAAAAATCGTCCAATTTATCGCCGGAATATTCCAGTTTCGCGAGCGGTTGGCGAACTTTAATTTGTCCAAATTCATCATCACGATCCATGCGCAGCGCCAAACCCTTTTCAATAATCTCGCGCGCTCGCGACATATCGTTCAATACTTTTTGATCAACCGTAATATTTGTCGGCCAATCGAGTAAGTGCACCGATTCCCCACCCGTCATTTTTTGGTACAATTCTTCGCTCAAAAACGGTGTAAATGGCGCTAAAACGTGACTTAATTGAACTAACACATGATATAACGTGCGATAAGCATCATTCTTATCACTATCATCTTCACTTTTCCAAAAACGTCGACGGGAACGACGCACGAACCAATTCGATAAATCATCAACGAACGGTAAAATCCCACTCATCGCGTCTGGGATATTATATTCGTCCATAAACTTGGTGACATCAACCTCTAGCTCGTGCAAGCGTGAAATTATCCAAATGTCTAACGGATTTTTCAGTTCAGACAAGTTGATGACTGGGACTTTTTGAGACAACGCATCTTCTGACGCAGTATCAGGAAGTCTCCAGTTATCAACTTCCGCATACATGGTGAAGAAATCATAACAATTCCAAATCATGCTAAGTTTCCGCGCCACGTCGCCGACTTCTTTGTCTTTGAGCGCGAAATCTTCGCCAGATAGTAGCGGACTTGACAATAGCAAAAACCTTAGCGAATCAGCGCTGAATTTGTCCATCAATTCGTTCGGGTCGGTGTAATTTCCCAAACTTTTGCTCATTTTGCGCCCGTCCTCGCCGGCAATCGTGCCGGTGACGATGCAGTTTTTAAAGGCGTTTTTTTGCTCAGCAGCAACCCTTAGGCTGCCATCTTGTTTTATACCCAATTGTTTATCAATCGGCGGGTTAGAAAAATACGCTCGCACTGGAAAATCTTTTTCCATAAGTTCCAACATTTCAAAATCGCGAACGATCAAATCCCAGCCGTCGTTACCGTGATATTTCTTCTTGAACTCGTCATATTTTTCAATCGTAAAGTCAGCATCGCCCCAATCCTTGTGTTGATCGTCGTATTTTCTAATTCTGACCAATTTTAATTCCCCGGCAACGGTCAAGAACGATTCGTCAAGTTCGAACAGTGGTCCACTGCCGTGATTTTCGACTTCTTTTCCAAATCCACCGACCAGTTTCACGAGTCGCTCGTACTCATCATCGCTTTGGCAAAATATGCAAGCATAGTTTACGGATGAACTAGTGTCATCTGTATGTTTGTTCTTCAATTCAACAGCTTTTTTGACAATTTGCTGAGCCGCCTTAACCAATCCGTCCCTGTCTTTTATCTCCGGTAACTTGTCCAGTTCACGATCGCCAAACGCCCCAATATCCGCCAGCGCCGTGTTCACAACGTGCACATAATAGAACCAAGCCCGGACCTGCGCGACGTATTCGACGATAAAATCCGCTGGATAATTCGCTTCGAATTCGGTTTTGTTTTCGAACGGATAATGCATCTGCGCGAACGGCATCGAACCACTTTCAAACCAACAATCGAGGACTTTGTCGATGCGTTTATAATGCACCAGGTTTTCCGGCGCAAATTTGGACATCTTTTTCTCTTCGTCAGTTTTATCCCAGACCGTTTCGCCATCCACGGTTAAATCAAACTCAATATCATCAACCCACGGCCTGTGATAATCTTCCAGATTCTCCCCTGACAATTTGTAAAGTTCATCATAAGAACCAACAACTTCAATAAACGCGTTATTCGTACTTCGTAATTCGTTATTCGTGCTTTCGCCCTTCCACACCGGCATCGCCGTCGCCCAAAAACGATCGCGCGACAAATTCCAATCTGGTGCTTGTTCAATATTTTTGGCGAATCGACCATTTTTGATATGCGTCGGGAACCAATAAATATTTTCATTTTGTTCGAGCATCATCGGTTTTTGACCCTGAATATCAAAGAACCACGACGGAATCGCACGATACATAATCCGCTGACCAGAGCGCGGGTTGAACGGATATTCATGTTGAATATATTCGATTTTCCAGATTTTACCCTGTTCTTCTAAACATTTAGCGATGAATTTGTTCGCTTGCCAAACCTCAATACCGTTTTCGTCAGTGTCACGGACGCCGATTTTGTGAAGTTTTTCGGCGAATTCCGATAAATAATATCCGTTATCATCAATCACATGTAACACTGGGATATTGTTTTCTTGCGCCAACACAAAATCGTCCTCGCCATACGCCGGCGCGATATGCACGATACCCGTACCACCCACATCTTCGACGAAATCAGCATCCCAAATCTTACCAACATGACCGAATAACCCCTCATATTCCAAACCAACCAAATCACTACCCTTGATATCGCTACGAATGATTTCGAACTCGTGACCTTTGAACGTATCCTCCACTCGACTACTTGCGATGATGTACAGTTCATTATTTTCTAATACTTTCACTTCTGAATACGAAATATCTTTGCCAACCGCCAATGCTGTATTGGCGGGTAATGTCCACGGAGTTGTTGTCCATGCAAGGAGATATTTTTCTTTTCGTTTTTTCTCCGACGCCTCACGTAAGATTTCAACAATTTTTTCATCTAATTCTCTAAACAACTTATCGTGATTTTTCGCAGAATATCCTATTGGCATGCCCGCCGTGTAAAGCGTAGTGTGAGGAATAGTAAAATCGGCATCGGGCAAAATCTTGCGAATCTCATTTCGCCAATTCTCTAATTCTTCCCATTCAAGTATAGCGATGATTGTTTCGCGTTCTCGATCTTCGTCAACTAAATGAACAAACTCACCGGTAAGTTTTGGCGTAGTTTTCATTTTTGCGCCAGCTTCTTTAGAAACCTTTTCCAATTCTGCGAGCTGTTTTTCGTCCAAATTATAGTCGCCGACAACTTTAAGCAACGAGATATGAAACTCATTGTTTTTTAGCATTAAGCCATTTATTTCTTCTGGGAAATCCAGATCCCGGATGTAATCTGTTAGATCATAGCAGATATAATCATTTTGTGTACCAGGTTTGTATCTATAGTCAACCGCACGACACTCAGTATCTTCCTGAAAATATCTCGTTTTGAACTTCACATACACACTTGGATCGGTCACAGTTTGATACGCATCATTATCCATTGTAACTTCGTTTTTACTGACCGGGGTGGCGAATTTCGTGTCGTACATCAGGACTTTTTCACCTTCGTAAATTAAACTTTTGTCGTAAAGTTCTTTGAACGCCCACCAAACACTTTCCATGTAATCTTTGTCCATGGTTTTATAAGCACCGCGAAAATCAACCCAACGACCAATACGATCAATATAACTTTCCCAAATTTCACTATTCGCCACCATCGATTCACGCGCTTTTGTGATATATTCTTCTAAACTAATTTTTGTACCAATATCACGTCGGTCCACGATTCCGAGTTGTTTTTCGACAAAATTCTCCGCCGGCAGTCCATGACAATCCCAACCCCAACGTCGCTCAACACGTTTTCCGCGCATAGTTTGATATCGTGGGATACAATCTTTGACAATCGAACTCAGTAACGTCCCATAGTGTGGCGCCCCAGTGATAAACGGAGGTCCATCATAAAATACAAACGAATTTTCCTTTGAACGTTGTTCAATCGATTTTTCAAAAGTTTTATTTTTCTTCCAATACTGCGCGATATCTTTTTCATATTCAATCGCCCTACGTCGTGTGCCGTATTTGAATTTCATCTTTGTCCCTTTCGCCATTTTATCATTTCGATTCCTCATATTTCTCCACGCCAGTTACCGGATGATAATTATATTTTTCTAGTAGTTCGTCGGCAATATCAGAATATGATTTACCCGCCAAAACTCCGCCGGCAGTCAAGATTTCCTGCGTAACATCCGCACCGACAAAATTTGGTTTTTTGAATTTTTGCATTTCTTCTTCTGAATTAAATTCGAAATCAATTACCACCAAACCAGCCAGTTTATCTAGATAAATATCCAACTCGGCCAAACAATTATCAATTTCATAGAAAAATCGACGTTTTTTGAATTTTTTACCATCCAGTTGGTTCAAAAAATCATACTCAGCCCGGGCCAAATCAATTGTGTGCTCGACTTGATGTGAACTATCACCACTTTGACCGTCGTCTATGGAATCAACTGGATATTTTTTGGTAATCATCAGTTTGTCGCCACTACGACGGATTCTGATAACTGGGTGTTCGGCCGACGCTGGAATATAATTATCTTCAATAATCTTAGATGGAAATTTATCCAAGTCCGCCGGTAATTCGTTGATTAAAAACGTAAATTCGCGCTCGATTTCTGTTGACATGCCCTGCTCCTTTCTTAAAGACAAAAACTGTCGTTTAGTCACTGGAATCCCTCACTACTTTTGGTCAGTACTGATCAAAAGTAGTGAGGGACGGTACCATCCAGTTTCTAAAAGACAGTTCTTTTAGCACTTAGTTAATCATTTACGCAGATTCACGGAAGGTTTTACTGACCGCCTCGCGGTGTTCTTCCCTCGGCTCGTGGTTGATAGCCACTCGAACGCCTTTGCAGTTATTGTAGCATATTTTAGCTCAAGGGAAAAGAGGTTATTTATACGCACTAGCGTCCATAATGGTTGGTAAAGTACTGCGCCAGGTCATGTTCGGCGTGCCCTCTGGGGTCAATGCGAGTAACGTCGGGTAAACTGTTACATCATAAGCATCGCAAAACGCTGCACCAGCACGAGTATCTGGATCAATAGTTTCAATTTCACCGGCAGTTTGTTTTTTAAAATCACGCATGAACGTTTCCACCGCCATACGATGTTCCGATTGTTCGCGATAAACCATAACTAGTCGCATTTTTCCTCCCATCTTTTCACAACTATTTTACTACGAAGAGAGCAAAAAGGGAAACTCACGATCAAGTCAAAATTTTCTTCACCGTGACACCCAGAACGTTCCCGCTCTCGACATAGGCATACGAGTCGTCCAGGTACGAATCACCGTCGCCAGAAACCCTGAAGCGGAGGACACGGCCATTGCTAAGCAGAGCTTGATCAATGTTCCGCGTATAAGTTTTTTCTCGGCGAGTGTCATCGTCTCCCAGTTTCCCTTGCTCCTTCATTTGTAGAGCATTAAATATACCCTCCAGGATATTCTTGCGAGCAACATAACGTAGACCCTGCGGATTGCTTGCCTGGAGATCTTTCTCTCTGTGCTGCATTTGCTTGACGCTGCCCTTTAGTCGTGGTGCATCTGGTCCGTCAAGATAAATCGCAAAGCACAAACGACCACCCTCGGTTGACGGCACTAAATCGCCACTTAATTCATCGTCTTTCGTTTCGTTAATAATTTGCTCCAGTGGTTCATAATAACTGTTCTCCTCATTCATGCGCGCTGATTTAGCCAGTGCTCTAATCGCTGGCTTACTGAATCGTTCGGCTAGGTAAAAACTGATATGAAATTCTTGACCATTAGCGATTAGACTCTCAAGATAACTTTTTACATCAGAGTCAGACAAGAATGCTAACGATTCTTTGTTGATTTGGCCCGAAGTTAGAAAGTCGTGAATATCTCCAGCTTCAGCAGCAATATCTATAGCTTTTCTGGTGGCTTCGAAAGCTTTCTCACGGTCAGCAGTGGAGTAGAACGCTTCGATGCTCTCGAATTTGCTATGTTCTCTCGCCGAAAAACCATTTTGTTCTATATCCATCAAAAGCTGGTTAACTGTGTCCCAATCCGCCTTTGAAATATTTTTCTCATCGGCCGCAGCGTTTTTGAGGTTATTGACATAGTCAGCCTCCACCCACGCCTGGTCATATCTGATTTCTTCTTTTGCTTCGAGTGAACTTAGTTCAACGGCAGCTATAGCGGCAAAGGCGGCTTTTCTGGTTAGGTTTAAGTCGTAACTTAGCAACTGCTCGACAGTGGGTTTTTGTTGTTCTGTTGTTTCTGTTGTGTTACCAACTGAAGATCCTGCCCCCCCCCCTGTTACCAGACTGTTCTACTGCTTTCACCATTACGTAATCCTTTCATAGTTAACTATACAAACTGTTGCTCATTTTATCATGCTGGGGTCGAAAAGTCAATAGTTTCTGCCCCGCTTTATTTCTGACGCAGCTCTTTTAATGTTTCAACGAATTCGTCGGCGTTTTTGAATTCACGGTAAACGGAAGCGAAACGGATGTAAGCTACTTCGTTGCGGTGGGCTAATTCGGCCATCACGGCATCGCCGATTTGTTTGCTGGTAATTTCCATTTCGCCCAATGAATACATAGCATCTTCAACGTGACTGACGATTTCTTCGACTTCGATTTCGCCGTTTAGGAATTTGCCGACTGATTGATAAACCGCTCGTTTTAATTTTTCGCGATCAAACAATTCACGACGTTTATCGCGTTTTAAAACCGCTAGATTTGGTCGTTCTAATCGTTCATAGGTTGTGTAACGATTACCGCATTTCAGACACTCGCGACGACGACGTACCGAATCGCCGGTATCGCGTGATTCGATAACTTTGCTTTCATCACCCCCACATTTTGAACAATGCACCTCTTAATCTCCTGAATAAATTATTTGTTCAATCTTCTTTATCCTCTTTGTCGGTCTCGTTAATTTTGTTGACCTTGTCAGCCTTGTTTTTACGACCGAACCTGCGACGTAGAAATGACGGTGTATCGTATTTGTCGTCACTATTGTTCTCTTCATTAGCTGTAGTGCTAAACATTGGAGTAGATTCTTCGTCGGTTTTTTCATCAGTCCCAAACGATGCGTGCCAAGTCATTGTTGGTTCCTCCTCGCTAGTAAAGTCGGTCACCACTGACGGTGAAATATCTTCATCTACGTCAATATCGTTGAGATTAACGTTTTTTTCCATTTTCTCGACTGATTCAGTTTGCAGATGGTTATCATCATCACTGTTCGTTGTGGATTTAGCTTTGTCACTAAAGTAAGCAGAGTCGAAACCAGTCGCCACCACTGTGATGATCAATTCGTCCTCCATCTCTGGACGTAGTGTCGCACCAAAAATAATGTTAGCGTCAGGCGACACTGCACCAGTAATGAGTTCGGCAGCTTCCTGAATTTCTGACATCGACATATCATAACCACCGGTAACATTAAACAGTACACCGCGCGCACCATCAATACTAACCTCAATCAGCGGACTTTCGATAGCCTGTTGGGCCGCCTTGGCGGCACGATCATCACCACTAGCACGACCGATACCCATCAGCGCACTACCAGCGTCTGACATAATCGCTCGCACATCAGCAAAATCAAGGTTGATCAGTCCATGTTCAGTAATTAGTTCGGAAATTCCCTGAACCCCCTGCCTTAACACATCATCAGCGATTTTGAAAGTTTCAAGAAGCGGAGTGCGTCGATCGATTGTTTGTAGCAAACGATCATTTGGAATTGTGATTAACGTATCAACATTGCGCGCCAAATTATCAACCGCTGCTTCGGCGTTAGCACGACGTTTTTCGCCTTCAAAACTAAATGGTCTAGTCGCTACACCAACAGTTAAAATACCCATTTCTTGAGCGACTTCAGCCACTACCGGACCGCCGCCGGAACCAGTACCGCCACCCGCACCAATCGTCACAAACACCATGTCAGCACCATCAAGAGCTTTTTTGATTTCTTCAGTACTTTCGCGTGCGGCGGCTTCGCCCTTGATTGGATCAGCACCCGCACCCAGGCCGCGCGTAGTTTCTTTACCAATGTGAATTTTAAGATCCGCTTCACTGTTATGCAACGCTTGCGCATCAGTATTAATAGCAATAAATTGGACACCTTTAATGCCAGCATCTTTCATGCGATTGATCGCTGCACCACCTGCACCACCGACACCTACAACCTTAATAACTGCTGATGCTTGGATATCCGCTGGTTTAATTTCTGGCATAACTCTACCCCTTCCTCGATTAATGTATAAATTTATTATACACAGACCAAATCGAAAAATCAAGTGTCGTCACACTGAACAATTTTTTTAAAAAGTTTATTATTTTCGCCCAAAACGCGTGAATAGACCACTGACTTTTGTAAGAATACCACCGCCACGCTGCGCATTTTCATTAGACGCTAAATCCAAATCCATCAACATCAGCCCAATGGCCGTGGCGAATTCTGGACCAGAAACTTTGTCGTGCATACCGCCGAATTCCGGCATTTGGCCAACGCGCGCGTTCATGCTGAGTACTTCGCGGGCGTAATCAGCAATACCGCGCAATTTTGCGCCACCACCAGTTAGAACTGCTCCGCCAGGTAGCTTAGCTAGACGTCTGATTTTTTTTAGTTCACCGTTAGCTAATTCGAAAATCTCGGCTAGGCGGGCTTCGACTACTTCGTCGATAGCTTCAGTTTCAAAGTCCAGTGTTCGCATGGTTGAACCAGAACCGATCTTGATCGAAACTTTGTTCGATGAGCCACGACGTAATTCTGGTGCTGCTACAGCATGCTCGATTTTAACTTTTTCTGCGATATCCAAATCCGTTTTTAAACCAATCGCTAAATCATTTGTGATATTATTTGAACCGATTGGTAAAACTGCGACATGAACAATATCACCCTCTTCGTACACTGAAATATTGGTCGTTGTGCCACCGATATCAATTAACATTACACCATTTTCGCGCAACTGATTAGACAGTGCTGCTCGCGCTGCCGCTAAACCCGACACTACTGTACGTCGCGCTGTGAGTTCTGTCATACCCAAGACTTTTTCCAAGTTTTTCAGATGTGGTGCTAACGCTGTGATCATATAAGCATCAACTTCTAATCGCACACCGGTCATGCCAAACGGGTCGCGAATACCGTCCTGGGAATCCAATTTATAACAGCGTGGCGTTACATCAAGAATTTCTCGATTCGCTGGTAATTTTACGACAGTTGCAGCTTCTTCGACTCGCATTAATTCTTCGTGACCAATAGTTTGACCACCAGCGCTAATTGCAATCACACCACGCGAACCGAGTCCGATAATATGCGAACCATTTATCGACACTGTCGTACGATTAATATTATAACCGCTCATTCGTTCGGCCGCTTCGAGCGCACGATCAACTGCTTCGGCCGTTTGGTCGAGATTTACCACTGTACCTTTGCGCATACCGGAATTTTTGTGTGTGCCAACCCCAATAATTGTTGGTGTTTTGCCGCTCGATTCCACATGCCCAACGACTACTTTTACCGTGTCAGTTCCTATGTCCAATCCTACGGCATATTTTGTTTCATTCATAATGGACGTATTATAACATAAGTTTATTGAAAATTACAACGATTTAATCTAGTGCCGCTTGCTAGATAGTGATGCTATACCAAAAACCGCCCACTTGGGGCGATTTTCCTTTGTACAATCCAGTAGTGCAAGTCCGTTTCAGTCAAACATCTCGTGGTTGAAACTCTCGTCGCGTTAAATGATAATTTGTAAAGCTTCAAGACAAATTATCGCGACCGACCTGAGCCAGCAAAATGCTGCTCTATTTACTCCCTAGAAAGGAGGTAATCCATCCGCACCTTCCGGTACGGATACCTTGTTACGACTTAACCCCAATCACCAAGCTCACCTTAGGCCG
>WQTP01000021.1 GCA_009786195.1 Candidatus Saccharimonadota bacterium | reverse complement strand
CCCCCGACACTACGGAGCATTTTGGCAAACAGCCCGTCTACGTAGAACAGTTTGTTGATTTTGAGAAGGAATTGGCTGTTATCGCAGCACGCGATCGTGCCGGCAATATCGCTGTTTACCCGCCAGTCGAAACTATCCATCATGACAATATTTGCCATATGGTTTTAGCGCCAGCTAAGATTTCGCCGCGTACTCTAGAATCGGCCAAAGACATTGCCGCAACCACGTTGAAAGAGCTCTATGGCGCCGGTGTTTTCGCTATTGAAATGTTCCTGGTTGGTGACAAAGTTTTGGTGAACGAAATTGCACCGCGCGTTCATAATTCAGGGCATTTGACCATTGAAGCTAACGTCACATCACAATTCGAGCAACATATTCGTGCTATCACTGGGATGACACTTGGTAGTGTCGCTATGCGCGCACCAGCCGCCGCTATGATTAATATTCTTGGCCAACGTGAAGAACCACTTCATCGTGATGGGCTAGAAAGAGTTTTAGCGATGCCAGATACTCACCTACATTTTTATGGCAAAAGTCCCCGCGCTGGGCGGAAAATTGGCCATATAACACTTCTCAGTTCATCAATCGATGAAGTTAAATCACAGGCTGAAATAGCCAGAAAGGAATTATCAATATGACAAAAGAATTAGAATCGTTGCCACAATTTTGGCGTTCTGACGAAAAGAAAGACTCACGGGTAGGGATCATTATGGGCTCAACAAGTGATCTATCGACCATGATACACGCTTCAAATACGCTAAGTTCATTTAATGTCTCGCACGAAGTTGGTATTGTGTCGGCTCATCGTACACCTGAACTTATGGCCGCATATGCAAACGTCGCCGGCGAGCGTGGTTTGCAACTCATTATCGCTGGGGCTGGGGGTTCGGCGCACTTACCAGGCATGGTAGCCTCGGAAACCACCCTGCCAGTGCTTGGTGTGGCAATTGAAAGTAGCCCAGACTCAACCAATAGCGCCATCGGCTCTATGATTCGCATGCCAGAAGGTGTTCCGCTAGCGACAATGGGTAAAAATAAGGCGGCGGCAGTCAATGCGGCTCTGATGTCTATTCGCATTCTCGCTCTTAATGACCCGGAATTAGCCGAGCTTTATAAGAACTTTGTGAAAAAACAAGAATCACGAATAGCTCAAGATAACGAATCGCTAGCGCAGGCAGGCCCTGCCGACTTGGTTAGGCGAATTAGGCAGAGCGAGTACAATGTCGCCGAAGGGGTCAGGCGAGGGCTTGAAACGACTTATTCTAGCGAAGCATAATACTTAGCTATTCTCGGTTAGTGAAAAGCGCTGAGCGATGCACGTTATTCTTATCCGTGATTTATGCTAGAATAGGTCTGCGCAGTTTTGTAGAACTGTGCCAGGGTGTATTTTAGTAACCAAAGATCAATAAAGTAGTTAGATCAAGGAATAGATGTGCTGCGTTTGACTTTTGTTATTAGATACTTTAAAATAGTACGCATGTCCGGAGGGATACAATGAACAAAGGAGCTGTTTTGAATCCATTAGTGATTGTCGTGGTTGGTCTGCCTGGGTCGGGGAAATCGTTTTTTGCTACTCAGTTCGCCGCCAGTTTAGGTGCTGCTTTGGTTAGCGAGGATAAAATTCGCTGGGTATTGTTTGCGCATCATACTTATAGTGATGATGAAACTGTTGTTGTCAAACAAGTCGCGAACATGTTGACCGAAGAATTATTCAAAACAAAGAAAACTTTTGTGTTGGATGGTGGATATAATGATCGAGCCACTCGCACTGTTCTGGGTACTCAGGCCAAAAAAGCTGGTTATGATGTTTTGACGATAGTTGTTCAGACTGATATTCCAACCGCTAAACAACGTAGTTTCAAGCGTAATGCCAAACGAGCTGGTGATATTTATAAACAGTCTCTCGATGCTAATTCGTTTGAGACGCAAAGTAAAAAGTATCACACCCCTCTGCGCACCGACAAAACCGTTGTTATTAGTGGTAAGCATACTTATTCTACTCAAGCGAATGTTGTTATGAAAAAAATATTGGAAGCCCAAGGCGTTATTGCGACTGATCAGCAGCAGTCGACGCCAACTGTGAGGCTACATGGCCCGTTTATCCGGTAAAATCCTCCACGATGAGGAATTCGGCGATATTGAAATCCGCCGTGTCAAAGGTCACGCGGTATCTATTCAGTTTCGAACTGATGGTCGTTTAGTGGCCCGTTTGCCGCGATTTGGTTCAGTCAAACATGTCGAAAAACTACTTGACGCTAATCGCAGCAGGCTGCGTCGTTCACTAAAACGTTTATCGCCTAAACAGGATTACTCAGATGGTGATCAAATTGGTAAATCGCATCATCTTCATATTAAAACTGGTCATACTGAATCTGTTAAGTTACAAAAACTGGATATCATTGTTAATTTACAACCAACAACTACTGCCGATAAGCGCGTTCGTCTGATTAAGGATGGAATTAGTAAAGCCCTCCGAAAAGAGGCCAAAGCTTATCTGCCGCGTCGTTTGCAATACTTGGCGGAACAATATGGATTTTCCTACGACAAAGTTCGTTTTGCTCACGCTAAAAGTCGTTGGGGTAGTTGCACTCATCGTGATGGTATTGTGGTGATTTCTTTGAACATTATGTTGATGACACTGCCGAATGAACTGATTGATTATGTTTTATTACATGAACTTACGCATATCAAAAATCCCCATCACGGTGCAGAGTTTTGGTCGAGTTTAGAACGAGTTTGCCCGGATGCTAAAGAAAAACGTCGTGAAACTAAACGTTTCTCACCATATTTGTGATCATATGGTACAATATATTTATGACTAGGGTGGGTAGAAAAAACAATCGCAAACCCAACACCAAATTGCTGGCGGCGATTCAGTTGACCAGCCTAGCAACAGCATTTCTGGCAGCATTTTATTCAATTTTCACGCACTTATCTAATGCTCACTCACCATCACCATTTTACAAAGACGGAGCTATGTTCGTATCTACCATATTATTCGTATTGCTAGCAATAGGTCAAGCTATCTTTACCCCTAAAGCCCGAAAATCGTTAGCTCTCTGCGTTATTTTAAATTATCTATTCTCGTCGTTCTATGCTGTGTTCGTCATCGGCGACAAACCAGCTGTTTACATTTTTGGTATTATTTTGATTGTTGTTACTGAGTCAATTTTGGGATTAAAAGCGATGATGTTGGGTCTCGCTTATTTTGCGACAGTAATGATTTGTTTTGGTGCTCTATCGGACGATGGTACGGGCGGAGAACTGATCAGTACGACGATTTCCATTACGATGATGGCTGGCGTGGCCGCTATCTTGATCTGGCTGAAACGATCTAATTTAGTACGAATCGAACTTTACGAAAGTTTGAAAGTGCGCGAAGAATTGCAAAGTAAACGTTTGGAAACTGTAATTAACACTCTCAATGACGCTGTTCTTGATGTCGACGCGAAGGATGGTATTGTTCACTTATACAACGCAGCTGCTATGAATCTTTTAGATACTAACAAAGATATAATTGGTCTCAAGATTGATAAACTTTTCAAACTAACCGACGAGGGTGGTACGTCCATGTCGTTTACCAAGTTGATTCAAAACTCTAGTAAAGTTGTTGAACGCAGCGATTTGATCCATACTTATACAAATGGTCAAAAAATTAATCTGTACATATCAATTTCGCCAATTCGCGACGCTTTCAAGGATGATATTTTTAGCGATATGAAGAATGTGATAATAATCGTCCGCGATATCACCAAACAAAAATCGTTTGATGATGAACGCGATGAATTCGTCTCCGTAGTTAGTCACGAGTTGCGCACACCAGTAGCAATTGCTGAGGGAGCTCTGTCAAATATTCAATTTTTACTAGAAAAAGGCGGTAATATTGAATTACTAAAGAAGACGCTTCGTGGTGCTCATCAACAGATTTTATTTTTATCCCAGATGATTAATGATTTATCAACACTATCACGTGCTCAACGAGGTATCAATATGAAACCAGAAAAGATCGATATTGAAACTTTCTTGGACGGTCTCCGCACTAAATACACTGGCGATGCTCGTAAACAACACCTAAAGCTCGAACTCGATTCGCGTGTAATCGGGAAAATTTGCACACCCTTGATGGCTATTGAAGAAGTCATGCAAAACTTGATCACTAATGCTATCAAGTACACCAAAGAAGGTGTCGTAACTATTGGTACGCGACGTGTCGATAGCAACACTGATGGTCCAGAAGTTGAGTTTTTTATCCGTGATACTGGTATCGGTATCAGTAAAAGCGATCAAGCCCACCTCTTTCAACGTTTTTGGCGCAGTGAAGATTATCGTACTCGCGAGACCAGTGGCACTGGCCTGGGATTACACGTCGTTAGCCAACTAGCCGCAAAAATGAATACTCGAGTTGAAATGAGAAGTCGTCTTAATCATGGTTCAACGTTTAGTTTTCGCTTACCCTTAGTCCAGGACACCACCAAAAATCAAATTAGCGATAAAAGCGATCACTAGATTGTGCAAATTAAACATCATCAAAATACCAACACCCGAAACACACAACGCGACTATTTTATAACGGTCATAACTGGTCACACCATTGCCCATATTGTCAGCGACTTCTTTGTAAAAACGCAGGAAAGCCACACCCGCCAACAGCACCGCGAGACCGATAAAAAACCACATCCAGCTAAATTTATACATATCCTTAATTGTAGCACGAAACCTTGACTTATTAAAAATCTCCTGTACAATGGATTTGACAGTCTGGTAAAACCAGACTATTTAATTTGAGGAGAAGTGGGAATGGCAAAAGACAATCCAAAGGGAACTGTAGTCAGACGCGTCAAAGCGTCGAGCGCCGATTCGTCAGCCGCGAGAACTGAAGAAAAAGCGAAAAAGAAAATCAAGAAATCAGATCGGACGAATAAACCCGCGCCATTTTTTTTGCTACGTCCAATTTTTGCCATTGGTCGTTATTTTCGCGATTCTTGGCGCGAACTTCGTCAAGTTCGTTGGACTAATCGCCGAGCTACCTGGGGTTTAACTTTGGCGGTTCTAGCATTTTGCATTTTCTTTGCTGTACTAATCATGCTAAGTGATTGGTTATTTAACTGGGTAATGCGGGAGGTGATATTATGACCAAAACTAAACGATATGATGAATCGCGAGCTTGGTATGCTATTCACACTTACGCTGGTTACGAAGAACAGGTTGCCGACCAAATCCGCCAGCGCATCGAAGGTGTCGACATGGCCGACAAGATTTTCGATGTCTTAGTGCCCAAAGAAAAAATGATCGTCATCAAAAATGGCAAAAGGAAAGTCGTCGAACAGAAAATTTTCCAAGGATACGTGTTGGTCGAAATGAAATTGACCGAAGATGCATGGTTTATTATTCGTAATACGCCGGGCGTAACTGGTTTTGTTGGTGCTGGTACTAACCCAACGCCCGTCTCCGCTAAAGAAATTACCAAAATTAAAAAACGCATGGGGGTTAATGAACCGAAACACGATATTGATTTACAGATTGGCGAGATTGTTAACGTCAACGACGGCCCATTCAAAGGTTTCGACGGATCTGTGTCAGAAATCGACTCCGTCAAAGGTAAAGTTAAAGTTTTGGTCAGCATGTTCGGTCGTGATACTTCGGTGGAACTGGACGCGTTGCAAGTGAAGAAGGTCTAAAATGACAGAAGATTTCAACAAAACATGGCAACAACTTAACGAAACGCACCAACAAACGATGCTGAAAGATCCATTTTTCATCGGTTTCGCTGTGATTTTCGTACTAGTTTTTCTCGTTATATTATTCAGCATTATTCGAACTTTTATGATGGCAGGCCGAATTTCCGGAAAAATTCTCGGCGACGGTCACAAAAAAGTCACCACGGGACAATTAAAATTGATCGAGCATAATTATCGCGAACTCGGCGTTTTCACCCAGCCCGACAAAAAAATGACCCGCGCCGAAGCCCGCGATCTATTGAATGAACAGCGCGAGCAGTTGAAGCCGAAAAAGTAAAACCTGTCTTGTTATAATACTACAAGAAATTTATTTAACTTCTGTTTGAACCCAAGACGTAGCATGCATGATCTTGGTTTATTAAACGATTTGGTCCATATTTTTCGACCAATTCACGCATCACACTAAGAATTTTTTCGGAGTGGGGATCAGATTCCCAATAGTTCGCATGTCTAATATATTTGACACCAGCTACGTCACGTATCCCTTCTGTAGTTTTGTTGCCGTTATCGTCATATATAGAAGTTTTACGCTCGCTAATAATGTCATGTATTGTATCTTTTAGCTTCGTTAAATCATTGTCCATAATATCGGGGCGGAAAAGATACGTTGCTCCATCGACTTCATGTTCATAGAGCGCAACGAACACTCCTTCAATATTAATCAGTCGACGACGATAACCATCTTCTCTATTAGTTGAGAGTATTATCACTTCACGAATTCCTGTATTAGATGGCGCAGTATCAAACCACTCTGACACTGCTATGCGACGTGGATCAATATATCTTTCGCGTTTTTCTTTTTCAGGCTTATCTTCATCTGGATTAGCGACTTCTTTTCGGCCATCATCGTGAGTCATATCACTCGAAACTCCTGGCGCCTCTTCGAGCAATGCAGCCAATTCTCGCATTACTGCTTCCTCTTCGGCAATCATCCGCTCAAGCTCAGCATCCTCTCTTTCATGCACCAGGTTTTTGAGAACACGGGCTATCGCATTCGCCGCATCGCAGGGACCCGACCCTCCCAGTCTAATTTGGCAACAGTACCATTATTATAAGTGCAATGAGCATCAGTTTGAGGTATCGGTTTGAGATCATGTTTAGCCATTTTTATTTTTAGACGCTCTTCCGGAGTCAGAGTAGATTGTTGTCGATCCTTTACCCCCAGTGATCCTGCAGGTCCGACAGTTGTGCCAGTTGATTCTCCCTCTCGAATCTCGCTAGGAGGGATATTTTCAGTAGAAACAGAAGTAAATTCAGTGGACTGACTACAATCAGCAAGCTTTAACGCAGAGATAGCTAAGTTGGAAATGGGGTTTGATTGTTTTTGAGAAGAATTAGCCAATTCGTCTCCGTTGCATGTGATGCTTTCTATAGTAGGTAATCTCTGCCCACTAACGGCCGAAAGAGCGTACCCGCTACCTTCATAGATATCCAATAGCGTGTCTATAACACTACTCACGGCATTGCCTTCTTTATCATATATGCCTTCAATAAAATATCGTCTATAAATTTTATCATTCTCAACACGCCCATCGAGCAATTCTGCTAGCCCATATAACCCCTCAAAAGCTTTGATACGATTTTTGAAATCTTTGCCAAACAAACCCGAGCGATTTTGTGTAACCCAACTATTTATTTCCGACAGTAAAGAGGGGTCTATAACAGCTATGTCATGCGCTATATCTATCGCCCAGTATACTGATTCTATATCGATTGGTACATAATTACACAGTACTGCATTAATTAGTTCCTGCAGGTTATTTCTATAACTTCTCGTAGATTGTGTGTCGCCATTTTCTTCGAGCATAATCTTTAAGGTCTCGATCTTTTTATTAATCTCATCACACCACTCTCTAGCATCAAAACTAGTGTGCATGCGTTCTATGTATTGTTTATGAGATTCAACATTGAGACAAATTCCATTAACTTCCGGACGCGCATCATTAAAATACCCGTTCATCCGCGAACCATTTTTGAAAGCAGAAAGTCGTGCGAAAACTTCTTGCATATGATGATAAAAACACTCATCAACCCCCTCCGCATTTGGCCCCAAAGAAACAATGTATTTACTATAACCTTTCCTAACATCTCGTACAAACCCTAGTAGTCCAAGTATTAAGTCGGTCGTACTATAATTTTCCAGTCGCCTAGCAATGTCCTTAGCAAAACTTTCTGTATCAATACTCCGATGATCACTATCCGTGTTAGGCATAATAGAACCTATAGACATAGTCTTAGTTGACGTGTTAAATGAACGGCGAATGTCCCCTAATCGGCCAACCACCCTCCTCCTGGAATTCTTGGTTATAGTTGCACTAGTCTCAGCACTCATGTCTTTTAGTCACATCTCTCTGTCATATTCTTGCGCTCATTGTAGCACGCTTTCATCTAAAGTCAACACCGGTAGCTCCTCAAAATAACTAAGGTGCTCTTGAAAAACATTAATTAACCCGTTAATCCATTCAGTTATATTACTTGCGCGTTCGATGTATGGTTCTTTGTCAAGAGTGTTGGCTTGCTCTAAAATAATTTCAGCCAGTTGACAACAGGCGTTCATCATTGTTTTTAGGTTCACACCAAATAGGGCAGTTCTAATCTCGCCGTTATTTTCATCTAACTTTTCCCGTAATTTACCCGCCAGTCCTGGTACTAAATTAGTCGCAAAATGCGCCAGCTCTATTACATTCGACAATAAAACCAAGCCTGAGTAACATAGGTCCGCTTCAGCTAAATCATCCTCATATCCAGCAGGCCGTAATTCGTCAATTACCATATCATACCCCCCCCCAGTTTCAACTATTTCTTCATAGTCGTCTATGATATTTGCATAAAACTGTTTGGCGTTGTAATTGTAGGTCATCTGATCGTAACCGCTATAGATACTCAGAATATCCATCTTCCCATTATATTGCTCACGACGAGTATACAGATCAATGAACTCAGCTAACGTGTCTAATAAAAGTGTGTTAGCATCATTATAATTTTTTGCGTTCAATGTTTGACCTATTGAAGAATCGTGTGATAAATCGAGCGCCGCCTGATCAACTTGGTCTGTTAGTGTATAAGCATCAACACTATAACAGTATAATAGCCTGTCCAGGCAATGATTAATGGTTTCATCAACGACAGGCGTATAAAGTCCTCTACGCTCGTTAATTCTAGCGGTATTTTTCATAATTCTGGCTCTCACTATAACATACTTAATTTTAAAATCAAGCCACCCGGAATGCGCTCATCGAGTTTTGGGTGTTTCATAATAAATCCATCATTTTCTGTATACACTGATATAAATATTCATGTTGATCAATCAGCCCAGTAATCGTCAAAGCTATATTGCCAGCCATTGTTTTGATCTCTTTACCGGGCATATTTCGAGCAGATTTTTTAATACTTTCAGGAAGCGTTCTCAACGCATTCATTCGACGACTATAATCTTGAATTCCAAAATTTTCACCAGAGCAAAACATCTCCGCTAATAAATCCTTATCCTTCAAAAAGTCAAATATCCCAGTTGAATCTGGTATCAAATTTCGAGCTGCTAGACAAGCAGATACTACCTCGAGAAAGAGGGCAGTTTCGCACAAAGAAACAATGGAATCATCTTTCAGATAGTAACGCTGAAGTTTGCTTGTAAAACCATCCTCTTCCTCTTGTTTTGTTATCAACCCCCCTCCTGAACTCTGACTTTGGAGAGATTTCTTATCACGAGTAAGCTCTAGGATGTCCATATTTATCATATCTGTTTTTATGGGGCTTCCTATGGCAGGGTCTCGGAAAGGCCCTGGCCACACTTCTAGTAACAATCTGCTTCGTCCATCATCGTTACTATATAAATTTTCATAGTCTTCCAGAGAGCCTTCTCGTGCACGACTGATATTTTCTTTCCCCACCTTAGTGCGTATTAGAACTGTATTTTTTTGTTTAGTATCGTTTGTCCCCAAATTCCCCCCCCCCTAAATAATTTTTCAAAATTTCAGCAACACTACTAAATGCGTTATCCACATATCCGTATGCCACGTCGAGATTGGATATCCCACTATAGTCACGCGCAATAGTTTCGGCGGCTTCTATAAAAGTCCTATAGTCTTTTATTGGGCCGTTAAGAGTTTGCTGTTGCACACTTGTCTTTAATGCATCAACCATATCTTTTCATCGTAGCATACTCTCTCATAAAAGTCAATACTTTACAGATACGCTCGGTTTTGTTATAGTGTTCCGTGTTACGCGCTCTAAATAAGGAGTATTTTTATGGCAAAGAAAATTATCGGTAATTTGAAATTACGCATTCCGGCAGGGCGAGCGACCGCTGGGCCGCCCGTTGGTTCGACACTGGGTCAGTGGGGTCTCAACATGATGGATTTCATTAATCCGTTCAACGAAGCGACCAAGGATTTGATGGGCAAGGACGTCATCGTGCATATCCAGGTTTACGAAGATCGCACTTTCACCTGGAATTGTTTAGGGCAGCCGGTCGATGATCTGATTCGTGACGCTGCTAAAATCCAAAAGGGCAGTGGCGTGCCCCACACTGACAAAGTTGGCAAAATCACCCGTGCTCAGGCCGAAGAAATCGCTAAAGCCAAAATGGACCAATTGAACGCTAACGACCTCGACGCGGCCGTCAAAGTCATCGCCGGCACCGCCCGCAGCATGGGTGTCGAAGTCGAAAAATAAGCATTAGAAATTTACTTGTATATTTTCGTGTGCTAACATGCAAGTATGACAGGTGAAAGATCAGACGGAACTCGTAGTAACGATACTACCGCTGTATTAGAAAAACCGGCAGCCAGCACTCCCAACGGCCCCCCCCCGACAAATACGGCATTAGGTTGTCTTGCTTTATCAAGCACCAATCCCGAAAATACATTTCCCGATCAGTCTCATAATTGCGCTTTAGTCTTTGACCCTGAATCTGGCAAGCACTCTCCGGTTAAGAATTGTTCAATTTGCAAATTCTGCGCAGTATGTAGAAATGACTCCCTATTATCACCTGATGCTTTATCGCGATTAGAAGAGGGGCGTGAAAAAAGTAGGTCAGGCCAGGACTTGACTGAAATCGCTTAAACTGTTAGTATGGTTTCACTAATTTTTAATTTGTGGGACCCAAGCTCCAGTTTGTTGAACTGGGGCTGGGGCTAGCACCACGAAAGGAGCACAAGAAATGGCAAAATTAAAATCAGATTTGTTGAACGAAGCTGACAAACTCGGTCTGAATCTCAGTGTCAAAAATACCGTTGCGGAGATCGAAGCGGCTATCGCGGAAGCTGAAAAGAATCCGCCCATAGTAACAGAGGAAAAGGAAGTCGACAACGACGAAACAACCGACGAAAAACATTACGCCAAATCCGGCAAACGCAGTCAAAAGGCCGAGGAAGAAACCAAAGCCCAAGAGGAAAAAGAAGCTCGCAAAGCTGCCGGCGATACCACGCCGCAGGGCGACGCGGTGGCTGAAACGAAAAAAGGCCCAGC
>WQTP01000020.1 GCA_009786195.1 Candidatus Saccharimonadota bacterium | reverse complement strand
TCAAGTTTTAAAATATATCGAAAATCTCGACCAACATCGATTAGAATTACCGTTCAACACCGACGGGGCAGTGGTCAAAGTCGACAATCGCGATGAGTTCACACGCCTCGGCGTGGTCGGCAAGAGTCCGCGCGGCGCCGTGGCGTTCAAATATCCGGCCGAAGAAGCCACAACAATCGTGCGCGATATCGTGATTTCAATCGGTCGAACGGGCGCAGCGACCCCAGTGGCGGTATTCGAACCAGTGCAAGTTGCCGGCACAACCGTCAAACACGCGTCCCTGCACAACGCTGACGAAATCGCGCGTCTCGACGTGCGAATCGGCGACACAGTGGTTATTTACAAGGCCGGCGACATTATCCCACAGGTCGAGCGCGTGTTGGTCGAACTTCGTCCGAACGATGCGGTCACTTTTGACTATGAAGCGGCCCTAAAACGACAATATCCCGAACTAGAATTCGAACGCACGGGCGGCGAAGTCGTCTATCGCGTCAAGGGCGAAAACAGCGATTTGATCCTAAAACGCGCAGTGCAATATTACGCGTCGCGCCCAGCGCTGAACATCGATGGTTTGGGCGAGAAAAACGTCATCGCGCTGGTCGACGCTGGTCTAGTGCGCGACATCGCCGATCTCTACACTCTTGCAGGGTCGTTCCTTGCAAAGATGGAGCGGTTTGGCGAGATTTCGGCCGATAATCTGATCAAGGCTATCGCCGCTAGCAAAACCCCACCCCTGAGTCGTTTTATCACGGCGCTGGGTATTCGTCACGTCGGCGCACAAACGGCGATTGATCTGGCGAATCATTTCAAATCTTTGGATGCTTTTACGGACGCTAGCATTGATGATTTGATCAGTATCGATGGTGTTGGTACAGTAGTCGCCGAATCGATAATCGCTTGGTTGTCCGACGAAGACAACATCAAATTGTTGTCGAAATTACAACAACTAGGTATTCAACCAATCCATCAAGATTTATCCGCTGGCAAATTGGCGGGGCAGAGTTTCGTCATCACCGGCACACTCACCACTATGTCTCGCGACGAAGCGGCCGAACGCGTTCGGAACTTGGGCGGTACTTTTCAAAATTCCGTCGGTAAATCGACGACTTATTTGGTCGCTGGTGGCGAAATCGGCGCTAGTAAACGCGCTTCGGCCGAAAAATTCGGCACTAAAATCATCGAAGAATCAGATTTTTTGGAGATGATTAAATAATTTAAAACGCCCGCTTTTATTCGAGCGGGCGTTTTTACTATTTTTGCAAAAGGTAATCCCAGCAAAATTAGTCGCGACTTTTAGCTTCGCTAACGGTAATGTTTCGACCGTCGAGCTCGGCGCCATCGCCCTTGGCGACAGCCTGTGCGGCGTCATCGTCGTTTTCGAACTCAACAAAACCAAAACCGCGGCTGCGGTTCGGATTATCACGTTCATAAACAACTTCGGCCTTGGTAACTACACCAAACTGCTCAAAAAAAGCGCGCAGGCTGGCGTTATCTGTCGCCCAGGCTAAACTGCCAATAAATAGTTTCTTCATTTTTTCTCCTAAATACCCAGAGAGTCGACCGTCTCTGGATAGGAAGAACCGCACCATAAACCATCTCTGTATGGAAAAGTCTAGCAGGTTCTGCAAAAAAGTGCAAATAAAAAAACTCTTGCTTTGATAAAATCCTTATGCTAAAATGATGCCTAACGCTGGTGCGCACGGGGCGCGGCGGTCATGCCAAGCCCCTGACGCGTAAAACAAAAACCAAAGAGCCCCAAGGTGGGCGCGCAACAGCAAAACAAAAACCTCGCTGCGGCTTCTCCGGGCGAGTTTTTTGATAACGAAAGTGAGATGCTGGGTATTAGCGTCTCACTCTTGGTAAATTTTAGGTATCGATAAGTTTTTAGCTAGCGACGCTGGTCTTGCGGGTGCGCAGATTTTTGATGAGGAAAAATGCGCCAATCGAAATCGCAATTAGCAAAAAAGTACCGGCGATGATGTAAAAAACAATCCCGATGCGGGCTTTAAAGGTCGCGGTGATAGTAACACTTTCGGCAGACATAGTAAATGCCTCGCCGTACAATTTATCGCCATTTAGGTTGATGGAATCTAATTTGTAACCATCACTAGGGGTAATGGTCAACGTTACTAAATCGCCGGGCAGGGCGATAACTTTGTCCGCGACTACCTTACCATTGATCGACGAGTCAATAGTTATTGTGTAAGGAATCAATTGACCCACCACTCCGGCGATCACAGCATGTCCGGATTGGTTGGGGTGAGGATCGAAAGGCATATCGATGCTCGTGGCGTTAGTCAAAACTTCCGTCGATCTGGCGAATGTGGAATAAACATCCGCGACCAAATATCCAGTTCCGCTGTTAATTGTCGCATTGAGAGATTTGATTCCAGCCTCGACCGCATCTTCGAACAACCTAAAAGCCGGGTTGGTTATGCTGATGTCTTTATATGGATTAGCGATAGTTTGAACAATAATCCTAGCGTCGGGGTTAATCGTTCGAAGTTCTAATATTATCTGTTCAAGGTTTTTACTATATAACTCAACAATGGGATCTGTTGACAGATTCGTTATTAGGTTAGCAATTGACATTATCGCCTGGATATCGCCGCCAGCAATGATCGCCAATAAACGATCAGTAACAGCGCTCGGATCAACTCCGAGATTGGCAGCCATAGCAACAAAAAGGGCTTGTAACAAATCATTACCACCGATTGAAATGATAAAAACGTCACCCGCCAACGAATTCTGTTCACTGATAGTTGCGATTTTCTCCACTAAACCGCCAGAGGTCAACCCATCTTCAGCTAGGTTCAAAAACGAACTATTGGTTTTTCTTTCTAAAATCGAAACGTAACTATCACGTGCGTAAGGTTTTGGTTGAGCTGTGTAATCGGTCAAACGATATCCAGTGGCGATACTATCACCCAACACGACGACACTCGGCGGTTCAGGTTGGTTTGTGGTTCGTTGTACATCCAAAGCTACTACGTTGCTAATAGGGATAATAACTGAAATTATTAGTGTTAGTATAAGTAGTGCACTTTTTTTCATAGAACCTCCTTTTCTTAAGCTAACTTGGTGGAGTATCGGGGAGTCGAACCCCGGACCTCTTGATTGCGAACCAAGCGCTCTAGCCAACTGAGCTAATACCCCATGACAAGGGTATTTTACTAAATTAGGACAGCTTTTACAACCTCAACGCTTGTGATAGAATAGGGCTTATGAATGTGGATCTATCGATTTTCTACACTTCGCTAGTGTCGATTGCGCTGATTATTGGGCTGGGTTGGTTCACAGGTCGACGCGGTTGGATTGACGAACGTACTAACAAGGCGCTGATTAATCTGCTGCTCAGTGTGGTTTGGCCATGTGCACTAGTAACGTCGTTTCCGAATGAATTTTCAATGCAGTCGCTCAATTCTTTCCTCTGGGGCGTCGGTGGTGGGGTGGCGGTCTTGGTGGTGATGATTCTGATTTCGCGCCTGTTGTTTAGAAAAAAACGCCATCCGAAACATTACTTTGAGTACCAATTCGCTTTTATTTTTAATAACGCTAGTTTTCTCGGTTTTCCATTAGTCAGTACGATTTATGGTCAAGAGGGTTTAATACCGTACGCTGGTTTTATTTTGATTTTTAATTTAGCGTTGTTTGGTTATGGGACAATGTTGTTTCGTGAAAAGTTCACTTGGCGCGATGTTGGGCGGACTTTTCTTAATCCGTGTGTGATTGCGGTTTTTCTTGGATTAATACTATTTATTTTTAGTCTAAAGTTGCCGGTTTTCCTGGACAAATCGCTGGGCTATGTTGGCGCGATGATGACGCCGATGAGTCTGATTTGTATCGGATTTATGTTGTCTCGGGCTAAGTTACTGCAGATTCTGCGACGACGGATTTTGATGTGGACCTGTGTGGCACAACTGATACTTGATCCGTTGGTGACTTTTTTGGTGCTGAAAATTCTCGGCGCACCTGCGGATGTGGTGCAAATTTTAGTATTGATTCAAGCACTGCCAACCGCGACTTCTTTGGGGTTGTTTGCGGAAAAGTATCGCGGCGAAGCGGGCAGCGCGTCCGAGTTGGTGGCGCTGAGCACCGTTCTTTCAGCGATCACTTTACCGCTCCTGATGTGGGGGATGTTTAATTTGTTTGGGTTATAGTACCTACTGATTCTGCTAAATCCTACTACGCCCGTCTTAACCCCAAATCTCTCACCTTTGGCACGCGATTCCAGCCCGTCGTTACGGGTGTAATCGCTCTCTCCTCGCCGTAACTGCGGACGGTTTCGGAGAGAGGTTTAGGGTTAAGACTCGCTGGTGATGAGAATAAATTCTATGGAGTCAGGTTATAATTTGTTACAATAGTTCTGGTATGAAAAATTTTTCCGGCTTATCGTCAACTGAAGTGCGCTGGCGCGTGAGAAGCGGCTTGACTAATGAATCGCCGAATAAATCTAGTCGCTCGCTGGTCGATATTTTGCGCGCTAATATCTTGACGCGATTCAACGCGCTATTGACTGTTCTGGCAGTGGTTGTCATTATGATTGATCGTTCACCGTTCAATGCACTGTTCGGTCTGGCAATGGTAATTAATAGTGGTGTAGGGATTTTTCAGGAACTCCGCGCTAAACATACATTAGATAAATTAGCGATTTTATCAACACCGCTGGTGATGGTTATCCGCGATGGTCGCAGTCAAGAAATTACTGTTGAAGATGTGGTTCAGGGCGATCTGATAAAACTTAGACTCGGCGATCAAGTTGTCGCAGACGGTCAGATCTTGGACAGTCAAGAACTCGAAATTGACGAAAGTCTGCTGACGGGTGAATCTGACCCAATTACCAAGAATATTGGCGATCAAACTCTGAGCGGCTCAATCGTGGTAGCTGGTGGTGGTGTGATGCGGGCGGTGGAAGTTGGTATGGCGTCCTATTCTTCTAAACTAACCAGTGAGGCCAAGCGATTCCAACGCGCTAGCAGTGAATTAATTACTAGTACCAACCAACTGCTAAAATGGATTTCCTGGCTACTTATCATCGTTGCGCCGCTCCTGATATTTGGCCAGCTGCGGGTTGATTCTAGCAACTGGCACGAAGCGATAATTCACGCGATTGCGGCAATTGTTGGTATGATTCCTGAGGGTCTGGTGTTACTCACGTCGGCGGCCTTTATGTTGGCAGCGATGACTTTAGCGCGGCGTAGGGTTCTGATTCAGCAAATGCCGGCGGTCGAAACTTTAGCACGCGTCGATACGTTACTTCTCGATAAAACTGGTACACTGACTGAAAATAACATTCGTTTCGAAGCTTTAATCGAAGTGCCGGAAAATGAGCGAGAACAGATTGAGCGCGTGCTAGTAACTATTGGCCATCGCGCCAAATCGCCAACCAATGACGCAATAATTGGGGCGCTTGAAAAGATCAAACCGTTCGATATTAACGGGGAAGTGGCGTTCAGCTCGGCACGTAAATGGAGCTCGATTACCATCAAGGGTGGTGGGAAATTGATACCGAAACATTGGATTTTGGGTGCACCAGAAATTTTGCTAAAAGATAAACGAAGTACCTTGTATAACAAGATATCTTGCATAGCAATGAAAGGAAAAAGAATATTAGTATTAATGTCATCCGAACAAAATCCCACACTTGACAAACTCCCCCGAATGAAGTCTCATGGTATTGTTGTTCTAAGTGAAAAAATCCGTAGCGACGCGGCGCAAACTCTGCGATATTTTGCCGAACAGGACGTAAATATCAAAATTATCTCGGGCGATTCACCCTTGACGGTTGGCGCAGTGGCGAGCGCGGTTGGTTTAGCTAACACAAAAACTTTTGATGCATCTAAATTACCCAGTCCAGACAAAAATCCCGAAAAGTTTGCTGATATCATCGCTAACTATAATGTTTTCGGCCGAGTTCAACCTGAACAAAAACGCCAAATTGCCACTGTACTGCAAAAACAAGGTCACATCGTCGCGATGACCGGCGATGGTGTTAACGATGCGCTGGCGCTCAAGAAAGCCGATCTCGGTATCGCCATGAACTCTGGTTCAGCTGCCACTAAGGCTGTGGCGGAAATCGTCTTGCTTGACAATAAATTTTCCGAACTACCGCGCGTTTTGGCCGAAGGTCGCCGGGTTATCGCTAACATCGAGCGCGTCGCCAACCTGTTTATTATCAAAAACGTCTACTCGTTAGTGTTAGCGCTGGCGGTAACAGTAGCAGGACTGACTTATCCGTATTTGCCAGCACAAATGACTATTATCTCGAGTTTGACGATTGGTATCCCCGCCTTTTTCTTGGCGCTGGCGCCTAATAAGCGTTTGTATCAACCCGGCTTCCTTAGGCGAGTTTTAGAGTTCGCCATTCCGGTTGGAATTATTTGCGCAACGGCCATGATGATTAATTACGTGTTAGCTATCAATAGTGACGTCGAGTTCGCAGTAGCTAGCACATCGACCTCAATTGTCCTAGTTGTGATTGGTTTTGTAGTGTTAATTTGTTTATCGCGACCAATTAGGGGCTGGAAGTTGGGTTTGGTTACAACAATGGCGTTAATTTTTGTTGCGACCTTGTTAATACCGTTTTTGGCGAGCGCTTTTGAGTATCAATTTGACCCAGCAATTCTACCAATGTCACTGACGATTAGTGCGGTAACGATTGTACCAGTCGTTCTGTTATATCGAATGACGAGAGGTAGAATGTAACTCCCGGTCATAGAATCTATAATCTAAATTCTAACTTCTAACCCTTGTGCTATAATATTCTTATGTTTAAAAAACACATTCAGAGAAAATTAGAAAGATATGCTCATCGTTACTTAAAGAAACGGAAACTAAAATTAGTAGTGGTGGTTGGCGCTGTTGGTAAAACAACCACCAAAAGTGCTATCGCGACGGTATTATCGACCAAGTTTCGCACCGGAGCTAGCCATGGGAACTTGAATGATCAACTTAGCGTACCGTTCGGTATTCTCGGCGTCAAGTATCCACCGTTTTCGTTACTCAGGAAAATTAGCACTTGGCGTAAGGTTTTTAAAGTGATACGTCAGCGAATTCATGCCAAAATCGACGTTGATGTGGTTGTTTCTGAACTAGCAACCGATCGGCCGGGCGAAATTATTCATTACCGAAAGTATCTCAAACCAGACATCGCCGTAGTGACAGCCGTTGCGCCCGAACATATGGAAAACTTTCCTGGTGGTATCGACGACGTAGCGCGCGAAGAATTAGCGGTAGCGAGTTATTCCAACTTGACGATTGTTAATCACGATGACGTGGATATGCGCTTTGCTCAATTTGCTGAAACAACAAACATCACTACTTATGGTTTAACGGGTGGAGAATATCGTTTTGAAATTCTCGATGGCGCGCCGCTCAAAGGCTACAACGTCAAATTTATCGGGCCGGAATTTCCTGGTGGTGTCGCGTCGACAGTGCATCTGGTCGGTGAACATATTTTGAAATCAGCACTAGCAGCGGCAGTGGTGGCAACTAAACTGGGTATGAGTCAGGAAGAAATCGCCGCGGCCTTACCACAAATCCGACCAGTGCCCGGCCGAATGAATCCACTGCGCGGGGTGCGTGGTATAACGATTATTGACGATACTTATAATTCCAATCCCGATGCGGCTATTGCAGCCCTTAGGACACTGTACTTGATCGATGCACCGCAACGAGTGGCGATTCTTGGTTCAATGAATGAACTGGGTCAAAATTCGGCCGCATATCATCAACAGGTCGGTGCACAGTGCGACCCGAATTGGTTGGATTGGGTGATTACTATTGGTCAGGAAGCCGAGCAACATTTAGCACCAGCGGCCAAAGCCAACGGTTGTCAAGTAGCGACTTTTTCTAATCCAATTTCGGCTGGCACTTTTGCCAATAAAGTTCTGGAAAGTGGTGGACTCGTGTTGGTCAAAGGTTCACAAAACGGCGTTTTTGCCGAAGAAGCTGTGAAAATCCTACTACACAACAGTTCGGTCGAAGATGATCATCTGGTTCGTCAAGACCCAGAATGGATGGATCAGAAAAACGCCTGGATCAGTTCGCAGCAGAAGACAGAATTAGAAATCAGAAATCAGAACCAGAATATCTAATTCTTGCTTCTAATTCTGACTTCTATGCGCTATAATATTCATACTATGAAGAGGTACAACCCCAGCGAGATTGAGCCCAAGTGGCAAAAAATTTGGTCCGATTCTGGAATTTATGCGGCCGAGGATTTTTCCGATAAACCGAAATATACAGTTTTGACCGAATTTCCGTACCCGTCAGGTGCGGCGATGCACATGGGTCACGCTATGACTTTCACTGGCGGCGATATCGTGGCGCGCTATAAACGGGCCAAAGGATATAACGTGCTATTCCCAATGGGTTTTGACGCGTTTGGTTTGCCGGCCGAGAATTTCGCTATTAAAAACAAAGTTACTCCTCAGGCAGCCGTCGAAAAGAATGTCGCCCATTTTCGCAAACAACTCGACCAATGTGGATATTCTTTCGATTGGAATCGCAGTTTTTCAACCACCGATCCGGAATATTATCGCTGGACCCAGTGGCTTTTCCTGCAATTTTTCAAAAAGGGTTTGGCGTACCAGGACGAAATCGACATTAATTGGTGCCCGTTTTGCAAAACTGGTTTGGCCAACGAAGAAGTCGAGGGCGGTCGTCACGAACGCTGCGACAATCTGGTCGAGAAAAAGAAATTAAAACAATGGATGCTAAAAATCACCGATTACGCTGAACGTTTGATTGATGGATTAGCGGATGTTGATTACCCATCAATGGTCGCTGATCAACAAATCAACTGGATCGGAAGATCAGTCGGCGCAGAAATCGATTTCGAGATTGACGACGTGCCATATTTTACCAGCGAGATGAATCCGTTACAACCCGATAAAGAATTTACCAAGCGCAAAGAGATCCTTGCGTTTGTCTATGATCCGAAAACTGATAAATACTTGTTTTTAAAGTACAAAAACTTCCCATGGACGTCTGTGGTCGTAGGTGGTGTCGAGAACGACGAAGATGTTGTAACGGCCGCCCGCCGCGAGGTTTTAGAAGAAACTGGTTACAAGAATTTGAAGTTTGAGCGGGTTTTAGGCAAATTCCGTTCAGAATTCTACGCAGCGAACAAAGGTGTCAACCGCGATGTCGATGGTACGCAAGTTTTGTTCACTCTAGAGAACAATGATTGCGCCAAAGTGTCCGAGGATGAAAAAGCTATTCACGATCCAATTTGGCTGGCGGTTAGCGAGCTCAAGAGGGAATGTATGCCGAATTATGACGAAATCATGCTTGGGCTAGCGCGCATTGACGGCCAAGTGGCGGATAAGATCACCGTTTTTACCACTCGTCCTGATACGATTTTTGGGGCGACGTTCATGGTTTTAGCGCCCGAACATCCTTTGATTAGTAAAATCACAACATCTGACCAAAAAGCCGACGTCGAATCCTATATTAAAACCGCCGCTGCGAAATCCGAAATCGAACGTCAAGACACCAACCGCGAAAAAACCGGCACTTTCACCGGCGCATATGCTATTAATCCCGCGAATGGTGAAAAAATCCCAATTTGGATCGCCGACTTCGTCCTCGCGCAGTATGGCACCGGCGCTGTATTCGGCGACGCACACGACGAGCGCGACTATGAATTTGCGAAAAAGTTCGATATCCCGCTTAAACAAACTGTGGCGCCGAGTTTTGGCGAAAAATATGACGGCGAAACTAAAAAAGTCAGCGGTGTGGCCGTGGTTGGTTATAACCCGAAAACCGCTAAGTATCTAGCGATGCGAACCAGTAAGGGTAACTCGAAATATCGTTTGCCGTGCGGCGGTATTATGGAAAACGAAACTTACGAAGAGTGTGCATTGCGTGAGTTGGCCGAAGAAACTGGCTATCATACTGACAAAATAATACCGATAACTGGTTGGTTGGTATCACATTTTTACAATAGTATTAAAAAAGTGCATTGTGATTCTGTGTCACAAAACTTTTTAGCTATCATTGATGATGCAAGTTCAGCCGACAGTGGTGCACGCGAAGAACATGAAAAAGACTTTACTAACGAATGGTTAGATTTTAATGAACTACGCACAGAAATAGAGAAACACAGTCCTGACAACGACCATTGGTTATACACTTTAGAGCGCGCTAAACGAACTATTGAGAACAACCTTGTATCAATCGAAGAGGCCTTTACTGACGAAGGCGTGATGGTGGATTCAGGGCAATTTGACGGTTTATCTTCAGCCAAAGCGCGCGGAGAAATTATTAAGTGGTTAGCGGAAAAAGATGCAGCGAGGGAAAAAATCCAATATAAACTCCGTGATTGGGTTTATAGTCGTCAACGTTATTGGGGTGAACCGATTCCGATTATCCACTGTGATAAATGTGGGGCGGTGGCTGTGCCGGACGATCAATTACCAGTGGAATTACCGATTGTTGATCATTATGAGCCGACCGATGATGGGCGTTCGCCACTGAGCAAAATTGAAAGTTGGGTGAATACAACTTGTCCAAAATGTGGCGCGCCGGCCAAACGCGAAACTGACACTATGCCGAATTGGGCAGGGTCAAATTGGTATTATTTGCGTTATTTTGACGCGCACAATAACGCGGTTTTTGCTGATTCAAAGAAATTGGAATATTGGGGTATGGTTGATATGTATTTGGGTGGGATGGAACATACCACACTGCACCTGTTATATTCGCGTTTTCATCATCAATTTATGTATGATCAAGGATTAGTACCAACCCCCGAACCGTACGCGGCGCGACGTGGTCACGGTATGCTCCTAGCGGCCGACGGTACGAAAATGAGCAAAAGTAAAGGTAATGTCGTCGATCCGGCAGAGGTAATCGATAGTGGTTATGGTGCCGATGCTCTGCGTCTGGCGACAGTATTTTTGGCGCCGTATGAACAAACCACACCGTGGAGTCCGGAAACGGTGGCGGGGACTTATCGGTTTTTGGGGCGGGGGTGGAAATTGGTACAGGAACATATGAATCCCTCACCACTTTCTTCGAAAGAAGTGAGGGAT
>WQTP01000019.1 GCA_009786195.1 Candidatus Saccharimonadota bacterium | reverse complement strand
TTTTGTCAAAGGTTAAGCAAAATGATAAAATGATTAATAAATTTGGACATGTAAAGGAGGAGTAATGACCAAATATCGTAAACCAACCAAAGCTATCATCACTGACGCGGGTTTCGCGAGTCGCTTTCTGCCGATTACCAAAACTATCCCTAAAGCTATGATTCCGATGGGTGGCAAGCCGGTTATGCAACTCTGCGTTGAAGAGTGCGTTGAAGGTGGTATCAAAGAAATCATTATTGTAGCGACACCCGGTACTAAATCCAAAGAAATTTACGAAGATTATTTCAACAATCCAGCCGAAAACGTTCGAAAATTGCTCAAGAATCAGGGGAAATCCGATCGATTTAAATCAGTTCAACGAGTTCTGAACTTTCCCAAAATCGTTGTTATTGAACAGGATCCAACTTTGCCATACGGAAACGGTTCACCAATTGCTAGTGCGCGCGAATTCATTGATGACGACGAAGCGTTCGTAGTGCTTTATAGTGACGATTTAATTATCGGCGGGCAGGGCGATGTGGCAACGTTGATCGAAGCGTACGCAAAAAATCCAACCGCCAAGGCTATCATTACAGCGCAGGAAATGCCAGAAAGTGAGTGGAATCGCTATGGTATGATCGCGCTCAAGGATCAACGGAAACGTACCCTCAGTCATATTGTTGAAAAACCGAAAACGCCAAATTTGTCGCCGTCAAGCTTGACTTCAATTGGTCGGTATTTATTAACGCCAGAAATTTTTAAGTATTTATTACCTAAAAACACGGGACTGGATGACGAACTATGGACGGTTGATGCTGTTACAAAGTTAGCCAAAATCGGTGATGTTTTAGTGATACCAAGTCACGGTAAATGGGTGAGCACTGGCGATCCGAAAAACTATTTCCTAGCGCAATTGGAATACGTTCTAATGAACGAAGATTATGCTAGTCATGCTAAAGATGTGTTTACGCGCGGTAAGTGGTAAACAAAAATCAAATCAGCGACACAAAAATTCTTGACTTTTTAAAACGCTCGTGCTATGATGGCACGGTAGTATAGACAAACATAAACGAAAAGGGTAAAATAAAAGCATGGACGCATTTCAAATCTTGGTCATCATCCTGTCAGTGTTCTTAGCGATTTTCCTGCTACTCGGTATTATTCTGAGTATTTTGTTCATCAAAATCTCGCTAAAAATCAAACGCGTCGCGATCAAATTGGACGATGCGGCGGCTAATGTGCGCGACACAACCGAAACCGTCAAAAACGCTGTGTCGGATGTTAGTCGTCTGGCGAGCCCTGCGATAATTGCTAAAATTGTGGTAAAATATGTTAGAAAGTTCATTAATAAAAGGAGGAATTATCATGACTAAGGATAAATCAAGCGGCGGTAAGTTTTTCTTGGGCGCACTTATCGGTGGCGCAGTTGGTGCTGTTGCCGGCCTACTAACTGCACCAAAATCGGGCAAAGAAACTCGCGCTGATATCAAGAAAAAAGCTGATGATACTAAAAAAGCCGCTGGTAAGAAAATAGAACAGGGCAAAAAAGCTGCTAAATCCTGGAAGGACGATCTATTTACTCGCGGCAAAGATGATGAAAAAGAAGCCCCAGTCGCCAAAAAGTGACAGTGCGTTCACCGAGGGTCAGCGCGAAGCGATTCGCGATCTGTTAGAGGATATTTACGTTCATAATAAATGGCATATTGCCAGGACGAATTTCCTACGGGGCGTCTTTTTTGGTTTCGGCACTTTCCTCGGCGGTACGATCGTAGTCGCTGTGGTTATCTGGATCCTAACTCGCACTATCGATCTATTCCCCTGGGCCCAAAATTTCACCCAGAGCCTCATCGACTCGCTGGGGCGATAGTGCTAGTCGACGAGTTATTTTTGGCTTGGCGGAGGTTCCGATGTGGTAAAAAGTCAAACCCAAACATTGATGAATTTGACTATGGTTTGATAGCAAACTTGACTCAGCTGGCGAACGAAATTGAGCGACGCGAATATCATCACGGCGGGTATCGGCGCATTGTCGTGGAAGAAAAGAAACGGCGCGATTTGGCAGTGGCTGATGTGCGCGATCGCATAGTGCATCGATTAGTTTACGATGAACTGGTAAAAATTTTTGATAAAACTTTTGATCCGGATGTTTGGTCGTGTCGCAAGGGAAAAGGTCTGCATGTTTGTCTAAAGCGAACGCAAAAACTTGTGCGGAAATATCACGCACATTTCATCTGGCGGATGGATATCAGTAAATTTTTCGACAATGTTGATCATGTTCGCCTGCGTGCAGCGATCGCTCGATGCGTCAAGAATCCGCAAACACTTTATCTATGCGAAAATATTATTAGTAGTTACAGTATTAGTGGGGGGGGGTGGGGCTAAAAGGTGTGCCGATTGGCAACCTGACATCGCAAATTTTCGCAAATATTTACCTGAATGAGTTTGACCGCTATGTCCGGCATGTGCTAAAACCGTTGGGTTATGTCAGATATGGCGATGATGCGATTTTGTTTGTTCGTACGCGTCACGAAGCGCGACAGTTTCGCAAAGCCGCGACGGACTTTCTTCGCGAAGAGTTAAGATTGACAGTTAATCCAAAAAACGACGTAATTTTTCGTACCGACCAGCCGCTGCATTTTCTTGGTCATGTGATTACCGATAAATATGTGGTGGTTGATAAACACACGACACGGACAGTAATGGAGAAAATTAACCTGCGAAATGTTGCGAGTTATAAATCACTAAAACTCGCTAAATGGCCAAAACGTCAGATTGATTATCTGATACTTGACGAAATCGAGAAAACAGTTGACATAGACAACGTGTTATGATACAATAAACGAAGTTATTAGACTAAGGGTGCGATAGAGAGGAGTCTCAAGTGTCAGAAAGATACAATCCAGTTTCGGGCTTATATGAAGTAAGAAACAAACTCGTCCTACCAACGTTAACCGATGACGAAATCATTGCGGCCGCAAAGCTAGTGGATGCCAGCGAAGTCAAAACCACCGACCCCAAGGATTGGATTAACGATCAAGTACTGGCAATGCAAGAACGTGCCAGAATATTGCACGAAAATGGCCTAGGCCTTGGTAACCCGGGCATTTTAATTGTCTTCAATGAAGCAGATTTGTCAATCGACGCATTGCTGGAAGTGATGGACAGCAAAGGTTTGCTGTACGGTGGTAAAAACAACCAGGCCAGTTTTATCAAAAGTTTTCAGAGGCGCCAAAAAGAGATACCAACCGGCGGTGCGTTGTTAATGGACAAACAACTTCAGATGCTGGAAGGTAGTGGGATGCCACAGAGCGTTATGGCAAAGCGAATTACTGCCACGGGCCAGAAAATCACCAACGCAATCGACAACCTAACCGCAATTCAATTAGGCACAGTACCAAACTTGCAGTTATATCACCAGTCCGAGACTACTCGTGAAGGCATGCGCGGTAAGGGTGTTTACACTCCTGATATTACGGCCAGCGGCGACGTCGCGGGTCTCGACGACTGGTGTGGGATCGACCGGGCGAGCGTGAATGGTTGGGACGGGAACGGCTTCCCGCACTTCGGTTCGCGTGCCGCGGTGGTAGAAAAAATTGAATCTTAAACTTTCAAATTTAACTTTTTCTTTCTTTTATTCCTTTCTCAATTTTGTTAAACTATATTTGGTTTCGATTACCAATGTCGGCGTGATTGTATCTATATATTGAATCATTGCGCGCGATAATCAAATCATAAATTAATAAAATAATTCACACCACGTGCGCCCGTAATATTATGGCAAAAATGATACATTTGCGAATGTATCGGATCTCGGACATTATGGGGGACAAAACGGCCAACGGCAACGTCGCGGGTCTCAACGACTGGAATGAGATCGACCAGGCGAACGTGAATAGTTGGAACGGGAACGGCAACCCGAACATCGGTTCGCGTGCCGCGGTAGTGTGGATTATTATAATAATGTGGTGTTGTTATTGCACACTCTTCCTCCACCCCCCAATCATTCGACCGATTTCGTCGTTTTTCGCCAGAAGTTGGTGTAAAGTTGTATCGTTGGCGAGTTTCTGATTCATTAATGTGCGGAGATGAAAGTTAATAATTTCATTGACGGCTGTGGCTTTGATCAAATAAGCAGCTTTCATGGCGCGCGGTGCATTTTTAGCCATAATTAAAATCTCGAGTAGTTCGAGAGTTTTATTTTCGCATCGTCGGCCGATAGTTTGGCGTTTGAGCCCAGCCATTTTTTCGGTGATTTTGCTGATCTGATCATACAATTCGTGCGTGCGAATAATAACGGGTAATTCGTTCATGGGAATAGTTTAACATATTGTGCTACAATATTACCGATGGCTGAGGTGAAAATAAGTAAATTATCGCCGCGTGATTTTGTGCATTTGCACAATCACACGAATCACTCGATTTTGGATGGATTGACTAAAATTCCTGAATTGATTGAAATTACTAAAAATTTCGGTCAGGACGCGGTGGCGATGACTGATCACGGAACGCTTTCGGGTTGGATCGAATTTTACAAGGAAGCTACCAGCAACGATATTAAACCAATTCTCGGAATCGAAACCTATGTTGCAGCGCGGAAACATACCGATCGTGATCCTGGGAAGGACAAAATGCGTTATCACTTGACGTTACTCGCTCAGAACGAAATCGGTATGAAAAACCTAATGCGTCTCAGCACCATCGCCAATTTAGAGGGTGTTTATTACAAACCGCGCATCGATCATGAATTATTGGAAAAATATAAGGAAGGTATTTTCGTTCTGAGTGGATGTATTGGTGGCGAAATTGGCGAAAATCTGCGTAATGGTAACTACGCGGGCGCGTTGGAGATTGCTAAGTGGTACAAATCAGTATTTGGTGATCATTATTATATCGAAGTCCAAGATCACGGACATCCCGATGCGCCAAAACATTTCGAAGCTCAGCGCCAGGTCAATGAAAGCGCGCTCAAAATTGCCGCAGAGTTGAACATCCCAGCAGTTGTAACATGCGACGCACATTATGCGCGCATCGATGACACGGATGCGCATGAGATTTTGCTGTCGGTTGGTACAGGGTCGTTCCTGAGTGACAAAAATCGCATGAGTTTAGCGGATTTTCATTTACATGTGACCGATCCGCGCGAAATTATCGAACGTTGGGGGAAAGATCATCCGGATTTAATTTTGAATTCGCGCAAAATCGCCGATGCTTGTGATGTTAAAATCAAAATGGGCGATATTTTGATCCCGAAATTTTCTTGTCCGGGCGGCGAAACAGAAAAATCATATTTGAACAAGTTGGTTTATCGAGGATTAGCCTGGCGTTACGGCGCAGCGCCGCAAAACAATGAACTAACTATTGAACGTGCTAAGAAATTATTACCAAAACATATTCGTGAACGCGCCGATTACGAACTGGGTGTGATTGAAAAGATGGGTTTTGACGGATATTTTTTGATCGTTTGGGATTTTATTAATTGGGGCAAAAATCAAGGGATTGTTTTTGGACCAGGACGCGGTTCGGCGGCTGGTTCGATTATTTCTTACGCCCTACGCATCACCGAACTCGACCCGATGGAATTCGATTTACTGTTCGAACGATTTCTTAATCCGGATCGTATTTCGATGCCCGACATTGACATCGATATCCAGGACACGCGTCGTGACGAAGTGATTGCTTATTGCACGGAAAAGTACGGTCAGAGCCGCGTCGCCAACATCACGACGTTTGGCACGATGGCTTCGCGTCAAGCATACAAGGACGTAGCGCGCGTACTCGAAGTACCGTACGCCGAAGCTGATCGCATATCGAAATTGATCCCGCCGCCGCAGCAAGGACATCACCAGAAATTAGCTGATTCAATCAAAAATGACAATGATCTGAGGGAAGAATATGAAAATAACCCAATGACTAAGAAATGTTTGGATTTTGCTATTCGATTAGAAGGTACGATCCGTAGTCACGGTGTTCACGCAGCGGGTGTAGTCATCGCGCCGGATGAATTAGTCAAATTTGCCCCCTTAGAAATGGCGCAAAAAGGTGTCGTCGCCACGCAATTTCCGATGGATCCAATCATGGATCTTGGTCTGCTCAAGATGGATTTTCTTGGACTTTCCAATCTTACGATTATTAACAATACTCTGCGTATTATTAAAAAAGTTTATGGTAAAATAATTGATTTGTCCAATTTGCCGATGGACGACGAAACGACTTATAAACTTTTCCAAAATGGCGAAACCACTGGTGTATTTCAATTTGAAAGTGCTGGTATGAAACGTTATTTGCGCGAACTACAACCGACGTATTTTGACGATATCATCGCGATGGTGGCGCTATATCGTCCTGGACCGATGCAATTTATCGATTCGTTTATCAAAAGAAAACACGGTGAAGAAAAAATCACTTATTTGCATCCAAAAATGGCGGGTGCTTTGGAAAGTACCTATGGCACGTTAGTTTATCAGGAACAATTCATGCAGATTTCCAAAGATTTATCTGGATTCACGGGCGGTCAGGCGGATTATTTGCGCAAAGCGGTCGGCAAGAAAAAAATGGACATGATGCAGAAAATCAAACCAGAATTTATCGATGGTGCACTCAAAAATAACTCTGACATTACGCGTGACACTATGGAACTATTTTGGTCGCAGTTGGAAGAATTCGCCAACTACTGTTTCAACAAATCGCACGCGGCCTGTTACGCGATGATCGCCTATTGGACGGCCTATTTAAAAGCGCATTACCCGGCGGCGTTCATGGCAGCATTGATGACATCCGACGCGAACAACATTGATCGTCTAGCGATTGAAATCGCAGAATGTAATCGCCTGGGAATCAAAGTTCTGAATCCAGATGTCAACGAATCATTTCCTGAATTCGCTGTTGTGCCAGAAACCGGTAATATTCGTTTCGGTTTGGCGGCTGTGAAAAACGTCGGTTCAACCGCGGTCGACGATTTGATAAACCAACGTGACGATCATGGCAAATTCGCTAGTGTCGAAGATTTCGCCCGACGCGTCAATTCACGCGTCTGTAACCGCAAAGTTTGGGAAGCGTTGATCAAGGCCGGCGCGTTCGATACTTTTGTAACAAGAGCGAAATCGACCGACGACACACAGACACGTGATAACCGCTCTGATCTATTGTTCAACCTCGATAACATTATCGCTTTTGCCCATAAAGTTCAAAAAGAAGCTGCGTCGGGACAGGGTGATTTATTCGAAATGTTAGATGGATCTGCGCGCATAACTGGTGCAGAAACGCACCTAGAAATCACACCCAGTCCGTCCAAAGTTTCTGACAAAGAACGTCTCGGTTGGGAACGCGAATTGTTAGGATTATACCTGAGTTCGCATCCGCTCGACAAATACGACACCTTTTTCAATGAACAAACTCACGCTATCGCGGGTCTAAATTCCGATCAACAAGGCGCAACCGTCGAAATCGGCGGAATTTTGCAACGTCTCCGCGTGATTCAAACGAAATCCGGCGGCAAAATGGCGTTCGTAGGTATCGAAGACAAAACTGGCGAAATTGAAACCGTGATTTTTCCGAAATTATTCGAGAGTTTGCCGAACGATTTAGATATCGGTGCGGTAGTGCAAATCACTGGCCGCGTCAACGGTCGCGATCGCGATGGTAACAAATCGTCCGCCCCATCCATCATCGCCGATACCTTAGAAATCATTAGTGATGAAAAACTGAGTAATTACAAATCAACCGGCGTGCCCAAAGGCGATATCGTGGTCGCCACGAACGATGAAAAGAAAAAACCCACGGGAAAGAAATCCGCTTCGCCGCCCGCGCCGCCAAAAGAGGATCTGGTGATTGCGCCCAGCGACAGAAAAGTTCTTTACGTTCACGTCGAAAATCCATCCGATGGTGATAAACTTCTTAAATTAAAAGAAAAATTAAAGAAACATCCTGGCGACGATCAAATTATTTTGGTACTCGGCACCGACAAAAAGGACGCTGTGCGCATGCCGTTCGGTACCGAAATTGATGATAAATTGTTGACAGCCGTCGGCAAAATCTATGGTGACGAACACGTGGCGGTGAAATAATACAGCACGATTCCCGTCGCCACCGAAACATTAAAACTTTCTTTTTGACCGAACATCGGAATTTCGATCAAAGCATCACACACATCGCGTAATTCGATCGTTAATCCGTGAACTTCTTCACCCAACAACAACACAATCTTTTTGCAAGGACGTTCCTTGCAAAAATTAAAATCGGGCAGGGGGATGGCGCGTTCATCCTGTTCTAAACCAACGATGCGATAATTATCCGCGCGGAATTTCTTAATTAATTCCATAACATCCGGCGCGAAACGAAAATCAACGATTTCCTCTGCGCCGAGGGCGGTTTTGTGTAATTCCTTGACCATTTTCGTCCGCACATGCGGTAATCCGCTATCCAAATTGGGCGTGTAACCACTCGCGAACACTTTCGTTACACCGAAACCCTCGGCAGTGCGCAAAATCGAACCAACGTTTTGGATAGAACGAATATTGTGCGCGATGACGACGATTTCATGTCCCGACGATTTAAACTTTCGCGATTTCATTGTTCCATTGTATCAAACTGTGGTAAAATATTCAGTATGAAAAGGGTGGCAAACTGATGGACGAAGCAGAACGACAACGTCGTTTTCGCGATGTTGACGAAACTAATACTGAGCGTCGGGCGGGTGTTTTGGGTGCTCGTTATCGCGATATGCGCGAAGAGGAAAATACCATTCCACTGACTGAGAATGTGATGGATATTAGCGATATGTACAAATATCGTATGGTGCCGCTGGCTGAGGGTAGTGAAGATCGCCCAAGCGTCTATGGCATCACATTGTCGACTCCCGGATCACAGGTCAAAAGAGTTCAGGAGGAAGCTGGGCAAAATGCTCAACGGGTGGACTTTAATCTTATTTCGGACTCAGCTTTTCGAGCAATGATGAAACGCTACGATCCACCGAAAGAGGTCCACTATAGCAACGTTAGTATTACTGGTGATAACGAGTCAGATGAGAGGGCGGAAACTATTGCGTCAATGTCGGAAGCGCTTAGTCAAGTGCGTAGTTCCGATATGTTGGACTATTTGATTTTTCAGGCTGATCGATTAACCGCTAGTGATATTCATTTGGAAAATCAACATGGCAAAGTGCGAGTGCGTTTTCGGATTGACGGTATGTTGCACGAAATAGCAAACATTACGCATGAAAAATATCGCGAACTATTTTTTGCGATTGCTTCTGTGGCAAACTTGTCAACAGCTGCTAAAGAAGCTCAGTCCGGACACATTGTGCGCGAACTGAATTCTACCGACGCGATCAAATTCGGTGCTACACCTGATGAAAATTATCAAAATCACACATTAAACATGCGTATTGAAACTGTGCCAACTTCTTATGGTCAGGATGCAGTGATACGTTTGTTCAACTTTTCTTCTGATATGTTAAGGATGGATCTGCTGGGTCTGAGCGACGATGAAAGGGAAAAGTTAGAAGATATTGTGTCGCACCCGCGCGGCATGGTGCTGGTGGTTGGTCCAACTGGTAGTGGTAAATCAACGACGCTATATAGCATTTTGAATGCATTAAATAACCCAACGCGAAAACTACTCACTCTCGAAGATCCAGTTGAATTCGACATTCCGGGCGTCACACAAATTCCGGTTGACACGACGCACGGCCAATCGTTCGCCGATAACGTACGCACGATTTTACGTCTCGATCCTGACGTGGTCATGGTGGGTGAAATCCGCGATCAAGATACCGCGCGTACAGCAATTCAAGCGGCAATCACCGGGCATTTACTACTCGCGACTTTCCATGCGCAGGATGCGGCGGCGGCTTTTGCGCGCATGATTGATATGATTGGCATCAACCCGATTTTTGCTACGGCTGTGCGATTAGTCATCGGTCAGCGATTAGTGCGACGCTTGGATAATGAAACTAAAATTGAATATGAACCCGATGAAGCTACCAAAAGATGGGTACGAAACGCGCTCAAAGATTTACCAGATAACATCAACAAACCCGATCTCGAAAACTTTTCTCTATGGAAACCTGGCGGTTCAGAAAATAATCCATTCGGTTATCATGGTCGCCTGGTACTAATGGAACAACTAGTTGTCAACGATAGGATATCTGGTTTCTTACGTGGCGACGAAAGAGACGTCAGGGCCGATGCAATTGCCGAAGCCGCCCGCGAACAGGGTATGGTGACGATGTTGCAAAAAGGTATCCTAAAGGCGTTGGCCGGCGAAACCACTCTCGAGGAAGTGAATCGTGTATTGTAACTTTGCAAAACCAAACTTTTGTGCTAAACTAGTGCGAACCAAGAAAATCATTGTTAATGTTGTATTAAAAGGAGAAAAAATGAGTTCTCAGTTGGTTAAATCCATTTCTGACGCGCAAAAGAAGCCGCAGGTCGTTGACGTCCGTAGCGGTGACACGGTGCGCGTTTACCAGAAAATCAAAGAAGGCAACAAAACCCGCATCCAGATGTTCGAGGGCGTGGTCATTCGCTGTGATCGCAAAAACTCGTTGGACAGTCGCATCACGGTCAGAAAGATCACCTCTGGTATTGGCGTCGAAAAATCGTACCTACTGCATTCACCATTGGTGGAAAAAGTCGTCGTAGTGAAACGCGGTAAAGTCCGCCGAAATTACCTAACGTATCTACGTGATCGTGCGGGCAAGAGCGCGCGACTCACCGGCAAAGCGTTCGACAAATCCATCAACGATGTTTACGACCCAGAAGCCGAAAAAGCCGCCGAAGAAGCCAAAGAAGCCGCGAAAGCCGCCGCTGAAGAAAAGGCCGCCGCCAAAGCCGCCGAAGAGGCCGAACTCGAGGCAAAACAGGCCGAAGTCGAAGCCGCCCACGCCGCCAGCGCGGAATAATCTACAAATTATTTCTTAGCAACTATCGCCAGGCGCGACATTCTTTTACCAGGGATTTTTATGATCTGCACGTCGCTAAATTCGGACAAAGCGTCTCGAATTTCGTCTTCGTTCCAATAACTAAAGTAGCGTTCTGCGCCAATTCCAGCATCGCGCAT
>WQTP01000018.1 GCA_009786195.1 Candidatus Saccharimonadota bacterium | reverse complement strand
AACCGTTCGAAACTAAAAAATTAATTCGGGAATTTCTGAAATGAAAAAATATTTCTCTATGTTAAATTTCGGTTACGAACGAGTTCTTCTTTATATGCTCCAACAAACCGAATACGACGTGGGTGAATATTTTCGTTGGTTGCGCCGCGTCAAGGATTTTCGCATAGTGACCAAACGTCAACAATTGGTCCCCACCCGCAAAGTCAAATTGCTGTTTCTGGCGCTGGCGTTCTTTGTTATTTTGTACATCGGTGCGGTGTTTTGGTTGGTTTTGACGATCAACACGATTTGGATCTACTTGGTCGGATTTGTCCTCGTCATGTTGTTGCCCATCGTAGCGCAATATGAAATAGTTTTGCCGCTGGTTTTCGGAAAATATCTGATTCAAAAACCAATGGAAAAGAAAATTCTCGACCAAATGGAAAAGAAACTGCGCGAACACCCGGCGACCAAAATCGCCATCGTCGGCAGTTACGGCAAAACCACCGCTAAGGAAATTCTTAGCACCGTTCTTGGCGCCGGCAAGAAAACGGCCGCCACACCCGGCAACATTAATCAACCGCTCGGTATCGCTAAATTTGTTGATCGATTGGACGGTGACGAAGATATCCTGATCATTGAAATGGGCGAATATCGGCCCGGCGACATTGCGAAAATGTGTCAGTTGGTCGGCCCGGATATTGGTTTCATTACTGGGGTGAGTGAAGCACATTTGGTGAATTTTGGTACGCTCGAAAATATTGTGGCGACGTTGTTTGAGCTGCGTGAATATTTGGATAAAAAACCGCTTTACTTAAACGGTGATAATGAAATTTTGCGAAAGAAGGACGATGCATCGAGCATTTTGTATTCGTGCGAGGGACTGGAAAAACATCCTGTTAAAAATATTGAAATCGAACCATTACAAACTAAATTTACTTTTGATGGACAGAAAATTACATCCGGATTGATCGGGCGACACAACATTGGAATTGTGGCGGCGGCGATTTCTTTGGCGAAAAAGTTTGGTATCGCGGAGCGCGAAATTGCGGTTGGATTAAAAAATTTGAAACCCTTTGATCATCGCATGTCGCCATGGATTTTGAACGGCGCGGTGATAATCGACGATACTTATAACGGAAATTTACGCGGCGTGATGGCCGGCGTGGAATTAGCGCGCGAATTGGACGGATTTAAACGCAAAATTTATATCACGCCGGGTTTGGTCGAACAAGGAGATCAAACGGCGGAAATTCACGTTGAAATCGGCCGCGCGCTGGCTGATATTTTCGACCACATCGTTTTGATGTGCAATTCGGTGACCGAACATATTTTGGCGGGTCTGGAAAAAAACAAATTCCGCGGTGAGATTACTATCATCGACGATCCGCTGAACTTTTACCAAAATCTCGGAGCATTCGTCGCCGCTGGTGATTTGGTTTTAATGCAGAATGATTGGACTGATAATTACTTTTGATGATACAATAGAAGCATGGATAAGAAAACCGTAGCTGTTTTTTTCGGCGCTAAATCGCCCGAACATGATGTGTCGATTGTGACGGCGATTTCGAGTATTATTAAACCGTTGGAACTACTCGGGCATACGGTGGTACCGGTGTATATCGCCAAAAACGGCGATTGGTTTACTGGTGATGAGTTGGCGGATATCCGCACGTATCAAACTGGGCGGATCGACGAAATTATGTCCAAGCAGACACCGACGACTATGAGTTTTAATGATGGACTGACATTGATATCGAAAAAGAAAACATGGAAAATCGATATCGCGTTCCCGGCGACGCACGGTGCGTACGGTGAAGATGGTTCGCTGATGGGACTGTTACGCATGGCGGGCGTGCCGTTTGTTGGTTGCGATATGGAGGCCAGCGTCGTGGCAATGAACAAAGTTTTATCCAAACAGGTCGCCGAGGCGAATGACATTTTGACGCCCAAATACGTTTCGTTTTTGACCGCGGAATTTAATGCGGATCGTCAAAAATGTGTTCGTTTGGTTAATGATAATTTGAAATATCCAGTGTTCGTTAAACCGCCGCATCTCGGTTCGAGTATCGGTATTACTAAAGTCAAAGAATCTGGAGATTTGGAAAATGCGCTAGAAGTAGCCGCCTTTTACGACGATGTAATTTTGGTCGAAGAGGGTGTGAATAACCTTATCGAAGTGACTGTGCCGATTATCGGTAACGACGAATTAATCGTCGCTAACGTCGAGCGACCCGTCAAATTGACCGATGAATTCTTTGATTTTGAATCGAAATATATTAACGGTGGTAAGAAAGGTGGCAAAAAGGGCGGCGGTAAAGGCAAACAGGGCGCCCAAGGTTATTCCGAAATTCCCGCCAAATTACCCGGCGATTTATATAAAAGGTCCGAAGATGTCGCTCAGCGAGTTTATAAAGTTGTCGGACTAGGTGGTATCGCGCGAATTGATTTATTGATCGACGAAAAGGCCGGTAAAATTTATTTCAATGAAATTAATCCCCTACCCGGCAGTTTGTACGCGCACAATTGGGCGATGAAAGGTATTTCCAACGTAGCGTTGGTGGAAAAGTTGCTCGACTATGCAATTGAAGCTTTCGAAAAACGCGCCCACATCAACACGACTTTTCAAACGAGTTTTTTGAAACAATTTTAAAGTTAGAATATCGAATTCTATATTCTGTATGGCAGCATTGAGAGTATCTCACCTTGAGCAATTTGTTTCAGGCTAATTTCGGTGGTTGGTGTTAATTTCAGTTTTTCTAACTCCTTAGGATTCGCCCAGATTAAGTCATCCGATTTGTTTAATTCACCAATTTTTGCAGTTCCTTGCCAATTTTTCGCTTCAAAAATAAAGTCTATATAAATCAGATTTTCTTTCGGGTGTCCTTCACGCGGCCGCTGTATTACATGTTTGAAAATTAGATCTTTTGGCATCACTTCTAAATTGCATTCTTCCTTGGCTTCACGAGTAGCTGCCGCGACTATCGACTCACCTTCATCCACATGTCCGGTCGGAAAGGTGTAATGATTGTTGCACCAACCAGTGTTTTGACGCCGTAGTAGTAAGATTCGATTACCGTCTCGGAAAATCACCATCGCTGATAGCAGGGCGTGTTGATACGGTTTATTGGTCATTTATTTTTCTCCGAAGGGCTTGACTAACGGCACGTTTGGTTCTGCCTCCGCGATGCGTAACAGTTCGTTGTATTTGGCGATGCGTTCGCTACGCGAGAGTGAACCGGTTTTGATTTGACCGCAATTTAGCCCAACCGCCAAATGCGCGATGGTGGTATCTTCGGTTTCGCCACTGCGATGACTCATGACGGTTCTGAATCCGTTATTGTGCGCCAATTTCACGGCCCTGATCGTTTCGGTTAGACTACCGATTTGATTTGGTTTAATTAAAATCGCGTTGGCGGCACGCATATCGATTCCCTTTTGCAGGAGTTTCGTGTTGGTTACAAACAAGTCGTCACCGACGAGTTGGTATTCGTTACCTAATTCGGTAGTTAATTTTGTCCAACCGTCCCAATCGGATTCGCTCAGAGCATCTTCGATTGAAACAAATGGGTATTTACCCGTCATGTTTTTCCACCAAGCGATCATCTGGTCAGTAGTAAGTTGTTCGCCGCCAAATTTATACATGCCGTCCTGATAAAATTCAGAAGACGCTGGATCAGAAGCGAACGCGATATCTCGACCCAAAATATATCCCGCTTTTTCAACTGCTCGTGCAATCAATTGCAGCGGTTCTTCGTTGCCATTTTTGACTCGCGGTGCGTAACCACCCTCATCGCCGACCGTTGTGGGATAATTTTCTTCTTTTAAAACATCCGCGAGAGCGTGAAAAATCTCCGCGCCGTAACGAATTGCTTCGGCAAAAGTCGACGCGCCGATCGGCATAATCATGTATTCTTGAATATCAGTAGACCAACCCGCATGAGTGCCGCCGTTCATCACGTTCATCATCGGTAGCGGCAGGGTCAGATCACGCGTGTCCGTCATTTTAGCAATGTATTGATAGAATGCCATGTTTTCGGTCGCAGCTTCGGCTTTGGCGGCCGCGAGAGACACCGCCAAAATCGCGTTGGCGCCGAGGTTCGATTTGTTATCTGTACCATCGAGCTCTAACATTTTTCGATCGAGTGATTCTTGGTCGGCCGCTTCGTGACCAATTAATTCTGGTGAAATTATGTCATTAACGTTGGCGATGGCTTTCGTGACACCCTTGCCGCCCCACTTTTCATCACCGTCACGCAACTCTAGTGCTTCGCCCGAACCAGTCGATGCACCCGACGGCACCGCTGCTCGTCCAACCGTCCCGTCGTCCAAAGTGACATCGCACTCGACCGTCGGATTACCGCGACTATCTAAAATCTGTCTTGCCTTGATAAATTGAATTTTGCTCATAACTTAGCTATTTTAGCAAAAGTTGCCTATTTACTCAAATGACCGCTTATGATAAAATTTTATTAAATAATTAAGGGGGGCATGAAATGAGTAGAACTGCAATAAAAGTTTCGGTAATTGGATCGGGGTTCGTTGGTTCGACAGTGGCTTATACTTTGATGATGAAAGGTGTGGCCAGTGAAATCGTACTAGTCGATGCTACGCCCGAAAAGGCTGCTGGCGAAGCGATGGATATCGAACATGGTTCGCCTTTTGCCGCCGAATCGGTTGTGCGGGCGGGGGGGTACGAGGAGACCAAGAATTCTGATATTGTGATTATTACCGCTGGAACAAATCAGAAACCGGGCGAAACGCGCATCGATTTGATCGTGCGAAACGCCGCCATTATGCGCGACGTTGCTGGTCAAGTCGCTGAACAATCGCCGAACGCGGTTGTGATGATTATTAGTAATCCGGTGGATGTTATGACTTATATTTTCCGCGAAATAACTGGTTTTCCTAAAAACAGAGTTATTGGTTCGGGCACGAATTTGGATTCAGCGCGTCTGCGTTATTTACTTAGTCAAAAGTTTGGTGTCGACAGTCATAATATTCATGCTCAGATTTGGGGCGAACACGGTGATAGCGAATTTCCGGTTTGGTCGTTGGTGCGCATCGCTGGTATGAGTATCAACGAAGCGTCGGATCAGTTTGGTGGTGTGATGGCTGATAGCGATTACGATGCTATCGCCGACGCGGTGCGTGGTGCGGCGTACGAGATTATTAATCGAAAAGGTGCGACCTATTATGGCATCGGTATGAGCGCGGCCCGGATTTGCGAGGCGATTCTGCGCGACGAAAAATCGGTCATGCCAGTGTCGGTTTTGTTAAACGGCCAGTATGGCATTGATGATGTGTACTTGTCACTACCAGCGATGCTCGGCGAACATGGTGTGGAAAAGATTCTGACACCTGGCATTAGTGACGATGAACTTGGTAAATTGCATAACTCGGCCGCAGTATTGAAAGAAGCACGAGCACAGATTTAGTAGTGATATAGAATTTGGAATGTGATGGATTTTAGCTTCTATATTCTTGTGTTAGAATAGAAACATGCAAAAAGTTATCATCACGGGTGCTGTTGGGTCTGGTAAATCAACGGTTGGGTGGATTGTCGAAGAGTTGACGGGCGATAGTGTGTTCGATGCCGACGAGGTTGTTCATGCTGTTTTGGATGAACCATCCATGCGACAGGCTTTCGAGGAACAAGACGTGTTCGCGAGTGATGGATCGATCGATCGGACCAAAATGGCCGTTCTAGTTTTTGATAAAAATAATCATCAGAAAAAGGAATTGTTGGAAAATCTCACTCACCCCGCGGTTTATCGGACTCTGGCTGATTTTTGGCAGGAAAAACAGCGTGCTGGTCAAGAAATAGCGTTCGCCGAAATTCCTCTTTTGTTCGAGTCTGATAAAATGCGCGAGGGGTACGACGCTAGTATTTTAGTGTATGCGGACGACGAAATTCGTTCTCGTCGGATCGTCGAGCGTCACAAATTGACCGATGAACAGGCGCGGCAGCGAATCGAAGCGCAAACTCCAGCGTGGCAAAATTTGGCAAAAGCCGATTACGTGATCGTCAACAACAGTGACCAAAATCTTTTAAAACGTCAGGTGGAAAATGTTTTAGAGCAAATCGCGATTGACGCTGATGTGACCAAAGTCGCAATTTACGCTGGTTCTTTTGACCCAATAACTAATGGTCATATGGAAGTTATCGAACAGAGTCTAAAGGTCTTTAATAAAATTGTGATCGTGGTCGCCACTAGCGGAAACAAAACCGGCGGATATATGTTCACGACCAAAGAACGCGCCGATATTGTGCGCGAAGCCACCGAACAATATGGGCCGAAAATTGAGGTTGTCGAGCTGGCGGATGATTTCGTCGCCGAATATGCTAAACGGCACGGTATCAAAAATCTAGTGCGCGGTATTCGCTCGACCGACGATTATATTTTCGAACACGACATGGCCATCGCCAATCGAATTATTTTTCCACAGTTGGACACTGTTCTCATTCCCTCTCGCAGAAATGGTACCGAGATCATCAGTTCTACTTTGATCAAAAAAGAGATTTATGGCACTGGTAATTGGGAAGAAATCATTCGTAAATTTGTCCCCGAAGCTACCGTCCGAGCTCTGCGCGCCAAAAAACTTCGCCAAGAATAAAATAATTACTTAAATTCAATAATCGGCGATAACCACTCTGACCGCGGTTCGATGTTGAGTAGAATAGCGATGGTCGACGCTAAGTTAGCTAAACCAAATTCGTCGCCCGATTTGACAGAATAATATCTGGCATTCGGTGTGTTGTCGTAGAAAATACACGGAACACGGTTGGTCGTATGAGCGGTTTTGATGACTGGGCGATTGTTTTGTTCTTGGATTGAACCATCAGTATTTAATTCGTACATTTCTTCGGCGTTTCCATGATCGCCGATGATGATTGCCATGCCGCCAGTTTCGTCCACGACAGGTAAAATTTTCGTGAGCGCAGCATCAACCGCTTCGATAGCTTTAATTGTGGCGTCGTAATCGCCGGTATGTCCAACCATGTCTGGATTCGGGAAATTAACGCGTACGAATTTATATTTTTGCTCATATAATAGTTCGCTTAATTTATTAGCAATTTCATCTGATTTCATGGCCGGTTCGGTGTCAAATGATACATTATCAGACGGAATTTCGACATAATCTTCTAATTCTGGATTGAATTTATCGGCGCGATTACCATTAAAGAAATATGTTAGATGACCAATTTTCTGCGTTTCGGAAATTGCTAATTGACACAGATCGTTTTCGGCTATCACTTCACCCAAAGTGTGTTCGAATTCTGGTGGTGTGACTAAAAAGTGTTCTGGGATGTGTTTTTCACTATCGTATTCTAGGAGGCTGGCAAAATGAATATTTGGCACATATTCGCGATTAAATTTATCGAAAGTTTCATCACCCTCGAAAGCCAGGGCTAATTCTTGCGCACGATCACCTCGAAAATTGAATAGGATTACACTATCACCATCTTCTACTGCGCCAACGGGTTGACCGTCACGGGTCACTATGACGAATGGTGGAATATCTTGATCGATGACGCCCGGTATTTCCGTGCGATAAGTTTCGATCGCTTCGCGCGCTGAGTTAAATTCGCGACCTTCGCCAATAACGTGTGTGCGCCAGCCCTTTTCGACCATTGGCCAGTTAGCCTCGTATCGGTCCATGGTAATTTGTTGACGTCCGCCACCGCTAGCGATTTTGTAATCACGACCGCCAGCATTAAGTTCGCCTAACTTCCACTCTAATTCATCGACATATTTTAGCGCTGAAGTTGGTTCAACATCGCGCCCGTCAAGGAGTATATGAATGCGAACTTTCATCACTCCTTCGCGCGCCGCCTCATCCAGCATGGCCATCAAATGATTAATGTGCGAATGAACGTTACCATCAGACAACAGACCAATAAAGTGTAACGCGTGATTATCTTTGGCCGTGTCAATTAATTCTCGCCACCTAGCTCCTTGATACATTGAACCTGTTTTTAATGCTCTGTTAATCAGGCACGCATCCTGAGCATAAATACGACCCGCCCCCATAGCATTATGCCCGACCTCAGAATTACCAACATCATTGTCGGTTGGTAATCCGACCGCCTCGCCACTGGCTTTTAGTTTTTGCGTAGGATAATTGTTCATTAAGTGGTCCAGAGTTGGCGTATTAGCCGCCATGGTGGCATTGCCGTTTGGATTATCACTCAATCCGTATCCATCCAGAATGATCAGGATCACTGCGCCCGAATAATTCATGCTCATGCTTACATTGTATCACAAATGTAATTAGGGTGTTGTTTTAACTTTGCCGGTATTGACCGTGAAATCACGCACTTCCGCAAAACGTGCTGATTTACTAAACAGAGGCATAGTGTCGTTAAGACCATTAATACCCTGAACCATCAGGTAATAATAATTCGGTTGGTACAGTGCAATCGCTGATACGTCAGATAGCCAATAATTTTTGACAAAGTGAGTATAATTAATAGCACGTTTATCACTGTCCAATTGGGTGCGTGCGTTATTTAAAGTTACGTCAGCCAATCTTGATTGATAATTAGCAAAATTTAATCCGCGCGCTGTCGCTTGGGACGATAACCAATAAGCAGAAACATCTGGATCAGCACCAAGATGATACTGATAAATTAGCACATCGTAGGCCCGTGGGATAAGAAAATTTTGTTGAACGTTGGATGGATCCGCGGCCGTGAATTCGATTTTGATGCCTAATTTTTCCCATTGTTCGGCGAGGTTTTTGGCAGCTGGTTCGTAGTCGGCGTTCTTGACAGTAACGATATTCAGAGTTAGCGGTTGACCATCCCTGACACGCCTATTGGCACTGTCTAACTTCCAACCAGCAGCATCCAGTTTTTTCTCAGCCGCTTTTATGTCATAATCAGGTTGTTTTAATTCGTCGACATCTGCGATTAGTCCCGGTGCGAGTGGTGTTTCAAGTGCTGAAACAGTTTTTAGTCCAACACCTTTCTCTGATTTAGGAGTTACCGCTAAACGCACAACTGCGAGATCAGCACTCAATCTGAGTGCTTCGCGTACGGCTAATTCACTAGTAATTTCCCCGCTGTTGTTGAACAAAGCAAAAATACCATCACCGAGTGGTACTTGAATTAAATTAACATCCGGGATATCTAATGATTGAGCAGCTTCATGTACGTTGAGCCCCGCCGCCACGTTGATCTCGTTAGCTTTAAATCCACTCAGTAGGTCACTGCTAGTTTCGTAAGTTTGAATAGTTAAAACTTTAAGTCGCGGTGCTCCACGAAAATAATGTTCGTTGGCCACAAATCTCAGGATAATCTGGCCACTGTTCAAAACTTCTGTACTACGATAAGAAAACGGGCCGGTGCCGGCAATTTTGGCTGGATTACTAGAAAAAGTATTTTTAACATCAGCAGGTTTGATATTTTTCAGTATATGCGCTGGTAAAATACCAAAATCCAACATGAATGGAAAGGACGCCAAGACATCTCGGCGCGTGAAAGTTATCTCGAGATCATTCACTTTTTTAACATCAATATTTTTCCATCTGTCAAATAACGATGAGCCAATTGTTGGGTTTTTTATCAGTTCGACCGTTGACACTACGTCATCGGCCAAAAAAGCTTGTCCGTCTGACCATCGAACATTACCCCGCAATTTGACTGAATAAGTTTTACCGTCTTGACCGACCGAGTAAGATGTCGCCAGCTCTGGTTGCAACGAACCAGTTTCGTCGAGTCTAAACAAACTGGAATAAACCAGCCCGGACGCGGCCTGTTCGGCATCAGTTGTAACGTAAAGCGGATTGATAGTAGCTATTTTATCCACTACCCCTTCAGCATAAGTTCCACCACTGACCGCCGTTACAGTTTCTTGACTATGCGTATAAAACACCGTTTGCAAATAACCAATCATCACTAACACTGCGACCAACAACAACCAACCAATAATTTCTCGTCGCGAGGCTCGCAAATTATCCCAACGCTGGACCAAGAATTTACGAGCATGTCGCAAAATCGCTCGTTGGCGACGATCAATGCTGCGCCGGTTTAACTTAATTCTTGGCCAGCGTTTTCGCAATGTTTTACTGGTTTTATCGTCAGATGTCGACTCTTTAGTGGTTTTCTGTTCGGCCATTTCAACCTATAATCAAACCGACTACAATACTTAAAACAAAAACTATCGCAACTACAATCGTTGTTTCGTACAAGTTCTTTTCCAAACCTCGCCTAGTGGTGAACAATTCACCACTTGAACCAAAACCCGCACCCAGCGTGGCTCCACGCGATTGCAATAGTATCATTAGCGCCATAAGTACCGCACTAATAACCGTAGTTAGTGACAGAGCTGCGTCTAAATTCATGATTTTACCTCCTTGTGCCCTAATTCATTAATCTCACTCACCAAATAGTTTACCAGACTTAGGATAATTCCGCCAACTATCGCCCAACCAAAGGACATTTCCAGATTTGGCGCTAGAGCTATAGCTAACCAAACCATCAATCCGTTGATTACCAACATGAATAATCCCAACGTCACCAGCACAAATGGCAACGAAAGGATGGTAATTAGCGGTTTAAGGATCGAGTTAACAACAGCAAAAATCAAACCAGCTAACAGAAAGGTGGCGATTGACTGTCCGAGCGTGACTTCGGCCTCATGCCCAAATAATCGCACAACAATCCATAGTCCGAGCGACGTCAACACCCAACGAATTAGAAAAGCAATGTATTTTCTCATAGCGTACTATTTTATCATTTTGTTTAACTATTCGCCACCACCGTGTACACCACCACTGTTTGGTATTTGCCGCTGGGTTTGGTGAGGTCGACTTTGGCACCAAAATAGATATCG
>WQTP01000017.1 GCA_009786195.1 Candidatus Saccharimonadota bacterium | reverse complement strand
CTTATGACTACGATAACTACAAAAAATGGGTATGAAATTTTCTTGACGGAGGCCATAGCGGGCGCGGGTGGGATTTGCGTTCCAGAAACCGCGTCGACAGTCACGGTTCATAAAGAAGCGAACGGCAAGATCAGTGGGAGTTCTGTGATCAGTTATAGTCTCGGCGACAAACTCTTACTCATGTTATCTTCGTACGCCGGAAAGTATGACGTATTGGTGAACGAATGTGACGTTTTTGGCGTTGGTAGTATTGACGAGGGGTATTCGATGTTTGCGAATTACGAGTTGTTCGGTGGACAAAACTCTGGCAAACCCAGCGAATCAGAATATTCGCAAGTTGTTCAAATGTTGGCAAATCTGCGCCAAAAATAGTCAGCTGATTCGCTTTATAATTCTCTCCGCCCATTTAACGCGTGACTGAGGGTAATTTGATCCGCGTATTCGAGGTCGACGCCGATTGGCAGGCCGCGGGCGAGGCGGGTGATTTTCAAACTTTTTAGCATGGCTTCTTCTAATTGTTTTTGGATATAGAGCGCGGTGGATTCGCCTTCGACGCTGGCGTTGGTGGCTAAAATAACTTCGTGAACTTTGTCGTCCTTTAATCGTTGAACGAGTTCCGGAATGTGCAATTGTTCCGGCCCGACGCCGTCAATCGGCGAAATCGCGCCGCCCAAAACATGATAAGTTCCTTTGAATTGGCCAGTGTTTTCGAGTGCTAAAACGTCGAATGGTTCTTCGACGATGGCGACCAATTGACGGTTGCGCGCCGGGTTGGAATAGAGCGGCGAAACCTCCTGGTCGGAATCGATTAACGCGAAAGTTTTCGGACAAAGTTTGATCCGGCCGTGCAGAGTTTCCAGCGCTGCGGCCAGTTTCCGCGCGTCGCTGGCGGATTTTTTCAACATCGCGTAAGCATAGCGCTCGGCGGTTCGCGCGCCGACGCCCGGTAACGAACCGAACGCTTCGATTAGCTCGGTTAATGCGCGTGGGAGTGAATTCGTCATGTTGTCTATTTTAACATATTCTCGAGACTCATTTTTTATTTATCTTCTTTTTTCTAATCCATAGAACAAACCAAGTTGCTGCGCCAACCAACAACAAACCCAGTAAACTAAAGAAAATGGCTAGGCGTATTCCTAAAATATCCATCTTGCTCGTTTTCTCATCGTTCTTCTCCTGTTCTCCTGGCTCGGCGACGGGGTCAGATGTCACATTTACGTTGATAGTATAAATTCTTAAACTGCCATTTTCGGCTGTCACCCGAATTTCCACCACGTTCATTTCGCCAGATTTGAAATTCTCGTTACCTATAATCTCGATTTTTGCCTTACTGTCTTCAACAGTTGTGCTAATATTCAATTTTTCAATCCCAAATGGTACTGTTATGATATAATTATCAGTCTCTTTGTTAAACTCTATGGGATAATTTTCAATATTAATATCACCAAGATAATTATTTGAAGATTGATTCGCGCTAACACTACCGGCTCGGTTGGCGGTTATAATATAATTTTTGATTGTACCATCCTCGGCTGTGACTTTGACAGTGATATTGTTGACGCTAGCACTCCAATTCGCGTTACCGTTCACCAGTATGCTAGCCTTAGCGTTAGTCGGAACAGCATTCACGTCCACTCTACCCAAAGATTCTGGGACTACAATCGAGTAGTTCGTAATATTTTTGTTAAACGATGGGGTTAAAACATAACCACTCACACCCAAACTTTTAAGAGTAGCATCATTGCTCTTCTTGGGGGTCTCTGGCGTAGTCGCGGCAGCTTCTCTGGTAATATTAATCGTGTAAGTTCTTTTACCACCGTTTTCAGCTGTTACCACCACATTCGCTGTGTTCGATCCGACACTCAAACTCTTAGCACCAGTTCCAGAAACACTAGCAGTAGGGTCTTCTTTGGTAGCATTAATTGTGACACTACTCACGCTGTTTGATACGGTCAAAGTATAGCCGGTAACTGTTCTGTTAAAGTTAGGACTGATCGCGTAACCATTAACACTCAGAGCACTCAAGAAATTATTAGACGATAACACAACTGGGGCTGTAATCGTGATCGACCGAGGGGTCGCTAGTGTCAAACTTAATCTATCTGCATTTATATCACCCATAGCGCTACCGCTAGTGGAGACAGTCGTCGTCCCAACTTGTTTGGCGCGCAGGACGATCGTGCATAAATTGCTCGATGTTCCAGTTATGGGGTGCTCACTGTTGAATCCAGCTATCTTACCGTTGGTGGAGTTATACGACAGACCAAACGGTGCGCTAGAGGAAAAAGAAACATAATCGAAAAACGCTGAATCATAAATAAAGGTGCTTTGATAATTGGGCACGCCACCAGGCACTCCACTGATATTTGATACGGAAATCGTAACTGATACATTTGAACCATTGACGATGCTGCTACTAGAAACAGCGATATTTTCCGTTGCGCTTCCTGCCGCACCGGCAACTTGGACGAAGGTCGATACAACCAACGCGCACATTGTGACGAAACTTACTAATATTTTTTTCATTATATTTCACCCTTCCTTATTAAAATAATGATCTTATTCCCAAATAATGATTTAAAAGTAAAATTCCATCAAAAGTATCAACATCACCATCTTTGTTGGTATCAGCTGCTACTAAATAAGCCCCGACTAATGTTGTTCCTGACATCCCTAGATAATGATTCAATAGCTTCACTCCATCAAACGTATCGATTACACCATCACCGTTAACATCACCCATGACGATGATGATCTTCTCATCTTTGACGTCACCCGCAATTATCAGTTTAACAATCATACCCGTTCCAACATTACCGCTCGAAACGGCCGTTGTACCATCGCTCTGGAAGATGTACAGATTGCTATTGTTGTTATCCAGTTGGTTTTTCAGTGTTTCCACCAGCGTCTCATCTATCACACCTGAAATATAGTCGCCGTCTATTTTGTATAACGTGGAAATTATTTGGTTGTTACTCTTGTCTTTCACCGTCACCCCAATTGTCGCTGTTCTAGTTACGTCAGCTTCGGTGTAACTGATCGTAATTGTTTGCGAACCCGCAGTAGTAAATTCAGTATTTGGACTGTACGTATAATTTGTAATAGTTCTAGAAGTACCATCATTATAAACAGCGAGTACCGTCATTCCTGTAGGATCGAACACTTCACCGACATAGTATTCCCACTTTATCGGACTAGTTGTGAAACCTATATAGCTTAAGCGCATTGGACCTGTACCAGTCACAGTGATAGGAACAGATATCGTTCTATTTACATTTACATCGTTTTGGATAAAAGAAAATACAATTGACCCACTAGAAGTATTTTGCAGTGTCTCTAACATCGATTCCTTAAATGTATATTCATTACCGTTTATAGTATAATGAACTCCCTCTGTTAGGTTACGTATGCCGAAGCTTAACGCTACTTTACTGAGTTCGAAACTTCCGGGCACAATCGAAATTACGATATCTCCCCCGACACTTTTATCGTAAGTTACGCTGGCGGGCGCTGGGGACATCGGATTAAGCAAGAGCGTGGTTACTTCGCTAGTCGTACTTGTTATCACAGTTTCCCCGAGTAGTGCTGTAATTTCACAATAATAGTAATATGGTCCACTAGTCAGTGTTGTTGGAATATAGAATCGTCTGTCAGTTGCGCCCCCAATTGGAATTCCACCAATATTAGAGTTTTTATCATTAACATACCACTGATATTTCAACTGATATTCTAATCCTCTTGTGCCAACTGTTTCAGCGGCGACAATCACCGAAGAAGAAATCTCTCCTATGTTTAATATTAACCTTGACGAAGGTTGTAAAGTTATATTGATAATTGGAGTTTGTGAATTAAAAAGAAATGTATCATTTTCTATTAAACCAATACTTTTCCATCCTATTACATCCTCAGTAGATTTCATACCATTATATCTAACATTCAAATATGTCAAACTAACATTACTCGAAACATCCAATGAAGATAATCCATTTTCAGAAACATTAAGAGTTTGCAACAACAATAAATTCGACACATTTACTGACTTCAAATTATAATTAGATAACAGTCCTAAAGAAATTAATTTATTGAGTCCTGTCACATCCAGTTCTTCTATCCTTGAATTATTTACATTCAACCGAGTTATATTAGAAAAATAATTAATTCCAGTGAGATCTTTAAGTTTAGATGTATCTATATACGCAGGGGTAAAACACAGTTGTCTAACAATTCCACAATTAGTACTATAGTTTGCTAATGTTTCCTTATCGCTCGCAGTTAAAATATCATCCTCTTGCTTTTTAGTGATTTTCAGTACAAATTCACGGAAAATGGGATCAGGAAATTCGACAGAATAAGGTAGTCCGTCATTATACTCTGGATTATCAAACTCAATCCAAGAACCATAAATCGAAGTTTCTTTATTAATTATATTCGAGAAATCAAATCTCTCATTATATTCTTCATCAGAAAACCATCCACCGAACAAAATACCATGAGCACTCGGTTTTTTGGGTACAATTAATTTACTACCGGGGGCTACTTTTATTGTGTGTGATTTATGCAAACCATCAAAATTTTCATATGTAACATTGATGAGCGAACTTTCTTCTAACACCGCTGCATATGCACTAATAATACCATAACCATAATAATCATCTTTTCCCAGTTCCCCCGCTTCTTGTGCTGTGATATGTAACACTTCTCGTATTTTTGCGGGTGTATATTCAGGATGTAATGATTTAATTAATGCAACAGTTCCAGCCACATTTGGCGAGGCCATCGATGTGCCGCTCATCATCACATATCCACCATCAGAATAATCTGCCGATAATATGCTCGTTCCAGGTGCAGCAACGTCGATTTCTGACCCATAATTAGAATATCTGTTATCAAATACATACCCTTGTTTCGTAGCCGATACAGCAATTGTTTCAGGATAAGCTGCGGGATATCCCGTTTGCGTACTATCATTCCCAGCTGCACAAACTATAGTTACACCACTCGTAACAGAATTTTGAATTGTTGTTCTTTCATCAATATTAGAACCTTTCGAATAAGCTCGTCCCAAACTCATATTAATAATAGCAGCACCGTTTACCGTTGCATAATTAATTGCACGAAGTAGTGAATCTGTATAAAAAACTCCAGTATTATTCACATTTGCTTTTATCACCAAAATTTCCGCGTCAGGTGCGACACCATAAACACTATTTCTATTATCATTTCCAGCAACTATACCAGCAACATGCGTCCCGTGACCTCTATCATCTTCTACATATTGTAATCCCACATCCATAATTTGAGAATTATAAGATAGTGTGGAAATACGTCCCTCAAAAGCCGGATGATCAGTATCAATACCAGTGTCTATTATTGCTACTAAAACACCTTCACCCGTAGTAATATCCCAAGCACGTTCGGTATCCATTTCTTCATGATGCCATTGTCCGCTAGGCGTATTCAGAACACCAATAGATTCTGGATTCTCAATTTCCAAAGTATGATAAATCAGATTAAGACTCAGCGTTGGTAATTCAGATTGTATTTGTTTACTTAGTTCTACCGACTGTTTCGAATCTTTCGTCGCAAAAACAGCAACACCATAATCATAAGATTTCAATTCTACGTTATACGCCGCTGCGATTTCCTGCGCTTGTTCTGTGGAATCCGCTAGTGCGATAACTTCCTCTGGAACATAATCAACCCCAGCGGTAAAACCGTCATCTGTTGACTCTGGCGCAGAGGACTTGTTATTTGTAAACGACAAACCCAATAACACCACTGTTATTATTGCCAAGAAAACTGCTGCTAACTTGGCAAGAATGCTTACGCCCTTAGCGTGTTTGGCCATGGTTTCTCCTCTGCGTCAATTAAAATTATACTATGCAATTGTATCACATATAGTCAAATATGCAATAGCGCTAAATTATTTCCGTGACTTCAGATCCTGAGCGCAATGTTTGGGACGAACTAACCAGTTCAGGATGACAGATTATTATAGTCCAAGCCCACTTAACCCACCCATCAACGGTTTCATTTTCTCGGCGGCGACTTCTTGAGCTTCTTTCAATCCGTCGCGGACGGCGGCCTTGACGTAGCTGGCCAATTCGTTATAACTAACATTGTTTTCTGTAATAATTTCTTCGTTGAATTCGATACTAACGATTTTTAGTTCACCACTAATTTGCACAACAACAGCACCATCGCCCGCCTCAACTTCGACGATTTCGTTCGCTAGTTCCTTCTGTGCTTTCTTTAGTTTCATCACCATTGCCATTTGATCTTTCATTCCGGCCATAATACTCCCTTCGCTACGCTACGGTCTCGAGACAAAACTACGTTTTTTCTCAACGCGCGGGGTCAAGAAGTACGATTTTTGACTCCGGTTGCTCTTTTTCCTTAGCGCTACATTAATTTTTACTAAAATATTGTACCATATGATACAATGGTCGGGCAATGAAAAGTGACTTAGTGCAGCAAATCACGCTGTATAAGTACCGCTATATCGCCGGATTTGGGGTGCTCTTTTTGCTTCTTTTTGTGGTTGTCATTTGGCAATTTTGGACACTACCTGATGGGTTAAGTGCTGGTGAAATGACTGCGGCAACTGCGGCCGGGCATTTTTCATTTTCCAAAGTTTTTAGTGAGACGGTTAACTTACCGTGGACGATTTTGGAATGGTTATCAATCAAAATCTTGGGCGCGTCGACCTTCGCCTTTCGCCTGCCAGCGGTGATTTTGATGATTTTGTCAGCTGGCGGATTGATACTATTACTAAAAAAATGGTCTCGCGATAACATCGCTGTGATTAGCGGATTTTTGACTGTAACATCAGTATTATTCATTAGTTTGAGTCGGTCAGGTACACCAGCGGTAATGACAACTTTCTTGGTTGTGATGATTCTATTGTCAGCACTAACGATAATTCGTTCAATAGAAAGATTTGGTGAAGATAATGAAAAAAACCAAACTCGGCGAACTTGGCGCACACTCCTAGCTAAAATTACTCTTTCCGTAGCGCTCGCGTTACTTTGTTATCAGGCGGCAGGAGTTTACTTGGTGGCGATGTTTGTTGTGATGGGTGTGCTTCATCCAAAAACACGATTGATCTTTATTAAAAGTAAGTTATGGAAAATCATCGTTGGTGCTTTGACGGGTCTTGTAGTGATGACGCCGCTAGTTCTCGGTTTCATTACGGGTGGTTTGGTTGTTGTTAAGCAATGGTTAATGGTCGACGGCACTTGGTCGTGGGGTCAATTATCCACTAATTTGTCGACCATGTTCGGGTTAGAAATAGGTTTCGTAGGTGGTTTTATTACACCAGTCGTAACATTAGTCAGTCTAATAATTGTTTTACTTGGTTTGATGAAAACCATAACTGATTTTTTCTCAGCGCGATCATACTTAGTATTGCCATTTTTGGTGATAACGTTAACGTTAGCTGTTTGGCGAGTTGAGTTGGTATATTTATTGTTCGTACCACTAACACTACTAACAGCGGTTGGAATTGAAACGTTGGTTCACGAGTGGTATAGTTTATTTCCGCGCAATCCTTACGCTCGACTATTAGCGGTGGTGATCCTGACAGCCCTAGTTTTCGGTTTAGTTTGGGCTCAGTTAGCACGTTTTAGTTTAAGCCAAAATTATGACGTAAGTGTGATCGATAGTTATAATCAAGAATATTCAGCTGCTCGCACGGTGATATCTCAGGAAAAAGATGCGGTAACATTAGTAGTGCGACCTGATCAACAAAAACTTTATCAAATTTTACAGTACGAATTTCCGTTTTTAACTGTGACAACAGAATCAAAGAAAGACTCGCGTAATATTATTCTCGATTCCGCTAGAATCAATAGTGCCGATATCCCAACCAAAATTATCACTAATTCACACAGCAAAAATGCGGTATTGCTGAGAATATACTAAACGTTCAATTAGATTCTTTTCGTCGTCGGAAAATTATAATAAAGATCATCATGCAATTAAGGACAGTATATACGGATTTCGGAAACAGATTGACGAAGTCAAGATGAACCGTCGCCATAATACCAAGAACCGCCCCTAATATAGACATAGTCCAACCATAAAGCGATTCACTGCGCGGATGTTTCCAAGTTTTGGTGAATGTCGGCACGAAACCGAATATGTTGGAGGCGACGAGCAAAATGACAGAAATAATCGCCAAATCTCGCGATATTAACCATAAAACTACTGCGCTGATTGCCAAGAAGAGGAAGAGAATGTCGCGCCTAGTGATGCGAAGAGTTTTTTGATATTTAAAAAATGCTACAATTGATAAAACTAAACAACAAACAGTTGAGAATAGTGGAGACCACGCGCCTGGCCCAGCTTTGTTGAACAATAGAATCAAAGCCTTGGCGCCACCGGTTAGAGTTGACACAGTCCAAGTAACGGGGTGTGGTTTGAGTTTACCTTTGATTGTTTGAGCAATTACCGGAATGTAACCTAACGCCGAAAGCACGATTGTCAACACGCCGAAAATATCGCGAAAATCGTTCATGTTTACTGTGCTTTCTTATCGAGTGTCATAAATTTTAACTGTTCAGGATGGAAATAAAGTTCAACCCGCCCAGTTGGGCCGTTTCTGTGTTTGGACAAAATCAACTCAGTGATATGTTTGCGATCAGTGTCGGGATTGTAATAATCTTCGCGATAAAGAAATAGTACTAAATCAGCATCCTGTTCGATCGAACCAGATTCGCGCAGATCGGACAACATCGGACGTTTGTCGGGACGTTGTTCGACCAAACGACTGAGCTGTGACAGAGCGACCACCGGCACGTCCAACTCGCGCGCGATGAGTTTTAACCCGCGGCTGATTTCACTAACTTCCTGAACACGATTATCGCCATATTTACCAGCGGCTGACATCAACTGTAAATAATCAACAATTATCAATCCCAACGGTGTTTTGTGCGCCTGACGGCGAGCTTTGGTGCGCATTTCGAGGATACTGAGACCCGGCGTATCATCAAAGAAAATCGGCGCTTCGGCCATTTCGCCCATCGCTTCGGAAATTTTGGCGAAATCTTCGTCGCGTAAGTTGCCAGTGCGAATACTCCAACTATCCACCCCGGATGCTTCAGCCAACATGCGATCAACAGTTTGAGAATTAGACATCTCCAAATTGAAGATCAAAACAGCCTTCTTTTCCTTTGAGGCGACGTTATAAGCAATGTTTTGGGCCAAAGTTGACTTGCCCATCGACGGACGAGAAGCTAAAACTACCAAGTCAGATTTTTGTAAACCCGCGGTCAAACGGTCGAGATCACGAAAACCAGTTTTGATACCGCGCAGTTTTCCTTTGTCGCGATGGAGTTCCTCCATACGATCGAACGATTCGGTTAAAATCGATTCGATGCTCACGAGATCAGATTTTTCGTTAGCTTCACTGACCTGAAACAAATTACTTTCCGCGGTCGAGAGGATTTCGGCGATTTCAACACCGTCGGCGAATGCTAATTCGCTAATTTGCGCACCCGCTTTGATCAAGCGTCGTCGCACCGCCGCTGAGATAACAATATCAGCGTAACTGGCTGCGTGGGCTGAACTGGGTACGAAATTAGTTAGTTCAGACAAGTAAGTTGCACCACCAACGTTCTTGAGTTCGCCATCTTTTTTTAATTGCTCAGTTAAAGTCAAAAGATCAATCGGTGAGTGTTTTTCGTATAATTTAATCATAGAAGCGAAAATTCGCTCGTGACGTGGATCGTAAAAATCACCCGCGTGGATTTTATCAGCGACGTCGGACAAAACTTCTTCGTCGATCAACACCGCGCCGAGCAGTGACATTTCAGCCTCGAGATTTTGCGGTGGAATTTTGCCGGCAGGACCGCTCCCCAAACCACCCCCGACAGTTCGCTCGTCAAGCCCGTCGTCACGGGTTTCCTCGCTCGTCCTCGCCGTAGCTGCGATAGACTGTCGTGGCTGGCTTGGTTCGCGCTCATTACCTTTCTTTCCGGCCGCACTAATCAGAGGCGCGTCGGTTTTCCGCTCGCCACTTAAATCTGCACTAGAACTGCTATGCTTTGCCATCTCTTACCACTTCTCCACCACCCATTATATCAAGGATTCGCGCCATATCCGAATTTTCACGCACGGCCAGTCCAGAAACGATAATTTCTGGTTTCACCCCGTAAAGTTTTTCAAAGGCCGCGCTCAAAATACTGCGAGATTTAGCAGCGTCAGCTTTTTTGCGGTGAAAAGCTTTGCTAAAATAGAGCGTAATTTGCCCGTCGGTGTAATCAAGATCAGCGAATTTCAGTGTAGCCAGCACAGTTGGTTCGTCAAGATTTCTGACCTCTGTTAAAATATCATTCCAAGTGATTTTAGTCGGTGCTTTCATTATCAGCTCCCCCAACATTCCCCCAGCAAGCCCGTCTCCTCCTCGCTCCGCCTCGTCGTCGACCGTCTGGCGATTT
>WQTP01000016.1 GCA_009786195.1 Candidatus Saccharimonadota bacterium | reverse complement strand
GATTCGTGAATACTACGGAAGGAATCGAAAGTTTGAAAAATACCTAGCAGCGAAGGGTAAAACAGTTCAACTTGAACAAATTCAACCATCGAAAAAGGTCAGATTTCATTATATTGAACAACCACAGAGTGGCAAATATGGTACAGCTGTTCCAGTAGCTTTGGCGTTAAAGAAAATTGGCATGGGCCAGCCGGTTTTAGTCGTGATGGGCGACGATTTCTTGTATTATCATGATGCCAAATTGAGTGGTCGTGTCTCGCGTAGCGAAATTGTTGCGCGGCACAGCGATTTTAAACGCCTGATTGAATCGCGTGAGAACGACGATGAAGCAGCAATGTTGGCAGCTCAGATTGCGCCCGAAGAAGTCAGTAAGTATGGCGTACTTGATTTGGACGAGCAAGGAAATTTTGCTGGAGTTGTTGAAAAACCGACGCCAGAAAGCGCACCCAGCAACCTTATTAATATCAGTAAATATATATTCCCGCCGCGTCTGTTAAAATTGATTGCTGACTTTGATCATGATACACCGGCTTGCGATGGTGAATATTTCGTTACCGACCAGATTAATAAGTTTGTACGGACTGGCGGGGTGGTCAAGGTAGCCAAAGCCGAGGGCGAATATCTGGATGGCGGCTCGCTCGAAGGTTGGCTCCATGCTAACGAAGTTGTCGGCAAAGATTTGCTAAAATAGTCCGTATCTGATAGAATGCTTTGGATATGATCCCACGCACCATTTTCTGACTTTGTCGTAATCAGTATTTCACACTACGACAAAATCTGAAAAAAGTGCGGGGCATGAATGAAAATATTAAGAAAGGAATTCATGAAAGCAGTTATAGAATTAGGTGGCAAACAATATATCGTCGCCGAAAAAGAACAAATCTTAGTTGATTTGATTGATGGCGCCAAAGAAGGCGACAAAGTCGAATTACCAGTGTTAGCGTTGCTCGACGGCGCGAAAACGAAAATCGGCACTCCAGAGGTCAAAGATGTTAAAATCAGCGCTAAAGTCATCGAACCCGAGGTCAAAGGTGATAAAGTTCGTTACATCCGCTACAAATCCAAAAAACGCGTCCACACCGAGGGCGGCCACCGCCAAAAATACAGCAAAATCGAAATCACTTCGATTAAATGAAAAAATCGCCCCGCGGGGCGATTTTACAATTAATTTTGCAGTACATGTGATACAATATTAGCAATGAGCGCAATCAAAATCGCAGTGACGAATCAAAAGGGCGGGGTTGGTAAAACGACGACCGCGGTGAATCTAGCGTATTTTTTTGCTAAGTCCGGTGCGCGAGTGTTGTTGGTCGATTTTGACCCGCAGGGCAACGCTACGAGCGGATTGGGTATCGAAAAATCTTCACTTCAATCGGTGTCGAATCCAAGTGGTAAACCAACAATTCTGAATACGGTTTCCGGCGAAGCACCTCTGGCGGACGTTATTCAAACGACTAAATTCAAACGCTTATCCGTGGTGCCGGCTACGCCGCAATTGGCTGATGCTGAAGCTGGTCTGGCCAAGGTTGAGCAACGTTTTGTGCGCTTGCGCGATGCGCTGAAAACTGTTCAGGATGACTATGATTTCATCTTTATCGATTCACCGCCCAGTCTCAGTCTCTTGACGGTCAACGCGTTAATCGCGGCTGATCACGTTCTGTTGCCGGTTCAGGCTGAATTTTACGCGCTCGAGGGCCTGAGTCAACTTCTTGAAACTATGAAATTGGTGCGTAAAGGACTCAATCCAACTTTGGAACTCTTGGGTGTTTTAGTGACGATGTATGACAATCGTACGACACTTAGTCAGCAAGTTTATACAGAGGTCGCAAAACATTTTCCCGGTAAAGTTTTCGACACGCGAATTCCGCGCAATGTCCGTTTGGCCGAAGCACCCAGTCACGGTTTGCCGGTCGGAGCTTATGATCGATTTAGCAAAGGTTCGCGCGCTTACAAAATGACAACTAACGAAATCGCAGAACGTTTAGGCTGGACGATTGGTAAGTAAACTGGTAGAATGTTCTTATGACAAAAAGAGGTTTGGGTAAGGGATTCGACGCGTTGATTCCGACCGACGTGTTGGATGAGGATTTTGATACCACGGCCGCTGAGGACGAGAAAGTTAGTGATTTGCGAGTACTGCCGATCAGCAGCATTGTATCTGATGCTAACCAACCCAGACAACATTTTGACGAAGAAGCGATGAATTCTCTAGCGGAAAGTATCAAAGAACATGGTATTTTACAACCAATTGTGGTCGCGCCAGCCAAACAGGGTTTTCGAATCGTAGCTGGCGAACGACGTTGGCGAGCGGCTAAAACTGCTGGTTTAGATAAAATCCCAGCGATTATTCGGACACTTGGTGCTCAACGTCAACTAGAACTGTCGATTATTGAAAATATCCAACGTACCGACCTTAATCCATTAGAAACAGCCACAGCGTTTCTTAAACTAAAAACCCAATTTAATCTAACTGACAAAGAAATTGCCGCGAGAGTGGGTAAAGCGATGAGCACAGTTTCTAATCAGATGCGACTATTAGGATTACCCGATTTTGCTAAGGAAGCACTAATCAAAAACGATATTTCTGAAGGTCATGCCAGGCAACTTTTAGCACTAGCATCATTTGGTGGGGATCAGACAGCTCAACGGAAATTATTTAATCTGATTATCAAAGGAAATTGGAGCGTGCGCAAGGCCGAACAGTTTGTTATCGGGTTTAAAAAAGGTAATTCAATTGATCAACCAATCAGAGAGAAATCGGCCCATCGAGCGACACTGACTGAGACAGATTTAACACGAGCAATCGCCGACAAAATCGGTCTAAAGAAAACTAGCGTGCGTCAAAAAATTACCGCCCACGGCGGCGAAATCGTCATCAAATTCACCGATGAGGATGAGCTGAGGAAAATCCACGAAGTTTTTGTGGGAAAGTAAGCAAAAAATTAGCTATCTTTTGGGATCAAGCCACTTCATTGTTAGTATATTCTCGATAATGAGTCGTCATCGCGGCATATGCTATGTTTTCTTGACTGAAATATTGATCAGCTGGGATTTCTTCTTTTAGTTCTATCTCAGTGCCCTTACCAGAGAATCCGTATACTTTAAGACCCTCATCTGTAATAATATGAATTTCACCAGTTGCACCATAATATTCAGACATGCCGCCGTCGATGTTGGTCCATAGTACATTACCATTCTCTGCGAACGTATTTCTCTTAATACCTTGTTTGAGCAACTTTGCTAATGTATTGTGACCGGTAATAATCTTTCGTCCCTTAAGGCCCAGTGCTGGTGCTGCAAGTGCAATGCTTAGTCCTCTGGCAATTCTCTCTGTCCTAGTGGATTCTTGAGGCATAGGCGCGCCTTTGGTAGCGGCGATATGTTCCGTATTGGTCGCTACCATATCCGGCTTGGTTAAAAGGGTATTATCAGCAGACATTCCGTTATATAGAGTCCATGCCTCCATGATATCGGCCGGAGAATCTTTATCCGGATCATAATTCCGAATATCTTCTTCCACGCGCTGAATTCCAATGAAAACTTGGTTTCCTTCACAATGGATTTTTTTGTAATCCATACCGATAAAACGTTCACCGTTTTCATCAGTACATACGAGCTGACCATCTTCGTCAACACGGCCAATAGAAATATTACCGTTTTTATCTAATGGTAACGGGCCATGCATTACAATATCTCCATCATCCGTAATGTCGTAAATCCGGAAGTTTTTTTGTCTCGCTCTGGCCGTGGCCCTAATAACCGGATCGTCCAAATAATTACTAAGGTCGAGTTTAGCATCATCCGATAATTCGAGATTGCGTTCATCAATCACGCTGTCTCCCCACACCGAATGAGCCATCCAGTCGCCGGTCGAGTTTTCTGGTCGACTGTAATTACCATACATACTAGCGTCTATTGCCAAGAATTGCCATTCACCTAATTCCATTTTTTCACTTAAATTATTTCTGTATTCTTCTATTAGGCTGGTAACTCTATCTTTGAGATTTAATAACACCGAATCATCACAGTATCTATCACATATCTCATGAAGTTCTTGAAGTTTATCCTCCCACAGATTCAGCGACATTCTTTCCACGGCACGCAGACCAGTATTTACCTTAGTCTCGACTTTGCGACCTAAAATCCATGCTAATAATTCTCTCAGTTGATCGTCCTCAACTATAACCGAATCAACTTCATCAGCATATTTTTGCGGGAAATTTAGAGCGTCATCACCATTCCTAACCCACTCACCCTTCTCCTTATCGAAACTGTCCAATTGTAAATTAAAATGTTCGTTGAGTGTATCTTCCCAATCTTTACACACACTATTCCATTGTTCCTTCTGGCGTTTATCGGCGTACTTTTTGTGATCGGCGAAATACTTCGCCCAGTATCCCGGAGTACGGGCTGCTGGATTCTCAGCGCGTTCATTAGCGATTGCCTGTAAGGGGTCAAATTTTTGGGAAGAGAGAATGACTTCTCGATCGGGGATGCCTTTATAACCATCGTACCACGGCAAGTGAAATCCATAAACATTGGTCCAAAGATAAAGATCGTGATTACCGCCTAACTCCAAACCATAACCGGAATCTCTCATGATATCAACCAACTCTCCCGATTTGATTGGTTTTGGCCCGCGATCCGTTATATCGCCCGCGAAAACTATGCGAGTATTGAGCGCTTCACACCGCTCCTCAACTACTTCAAGTGAAAACTCCATTGAATCTGGGATTCTGAGTGCATAGCGAAGAAGTTGTTCAGCCTCATCGGCGGCGCCGTGGAAATCGCCAATAATTATAAGATTTTTATGATACTTGTTAGGAATTTGTGTCTGGGGGGGGGTGTCGGTGTTAGTAGTATCTAGATTTGTCGTAACAGGACATGCATCAATAACCATCAGAAAACTCCTTTTCTTAGTATCCCAGTTATACAACAACTACCATTTTGATGCAAGCGTGAGCATGATCAAACTTTAGAACACTTTTAATTGATTCAGTGGCCAGATGCGCAAAGAAACCGGACCAACGATATCTTTCAGTGAAATTGTTCCGAGACTAGCGCGGCCGTCACCATCGCGACTGTCCATAGAATAGTTGCTAACACGATGGTCGCCAACCACAAAAACAGCATCATCGGGCACAACGACATCTGTACCATGACCGTCGATACAAGTGTTAATCTCTTTGTCATTATCAGCAAAATTTTTAAAGTTAGGATAAGGATCAAAACCATCTTCATGCTCGCCGTTGTGAACCTTGAGCTGACAATCATTAACAGTAACGCGTTCACCGGGCAGACCAACTACTCGCTTAACTACATATTCGTCATCTTGGCCAACGCTCCACTTGGGATTTTTGAACACAATAATATCGCCACGTACAGGAATCCAATCATTACCAGTGATATGCGATATAGTAATAGGTATCAGATTGACAATCACACGATCATTGGGTTGACCATTAATACCACCTTCGAAAGTTGGTTCCATGCTAGGACCAATAACGTTAAAACTGCGAAAAACAAAGGAATTAATCAGCATTGCACCAACAAAAATAACGATCACAAAAATACCAAGACCGATTATGTCACGCAGCCAGGGCATACGATTTCTTACTGCTGGACGGGGTGTCTCAATCGGCGTAGCGGTCAGCGGTTGATTAGAAACTTGAACGCTCGGATTTGACGTAGAAACAGCGGTCGCTGTTGGGGTAGGGGTAGAAACCGGAGCAGTAGTCGGAGCCGATGGTCCAAGCGGCGATGTAGCAGGAGGCACGGCAGGTATCGCAGTAAATGACGCAGACGACGGCGCAGATGGCGGCAACGGTAGACTACCATAAAGCCCAGCAAAATTATCAGCCGGGGGTGTCGATGTTTCAGTGTCACTAATAGGTTTTTGTGGATTCATCTTAACAAGTTTACGCTAATTGATGCTAAAAGTCTAGTTTTGAGTTGTATTATTTGCCAATACGATAACACTTTTCTATCTCAGTAAAACTAGTAAACCTGTTTTCCTCTCGAGCTAGTTGTGCTATGATATTCAAGTACGTGGTTGAGTTTATCGGACTAGCTAACAAACGTGGCATGATTGCAAATGTTCTACATGCCTTGTTTAATGTGGCTTACGCAGCGGCGGTAATGGGACTAATCATGCTATTACCAGAAACGCCATTGCCAGCACTAGCACTAGTGTTGGTCTCCAAGTGGCGCGTTATTGCGGTGAGACCACGTTATTGGTGGGCGAATATTCTTTCTAATTTACCAGATACACTACTCGGTTTTGGGGTAGTAACTACGATGTGGATTTCTGCAACTTGGCAAGTTCAAGTAACGTTAGCGGTGCTATATGCGATTTGGCTGATTGTTTTAAAACCGCAACATCGTCGACATTGGGTGATAATTCAGGCTGGCACTAGTCAATTTGTAGCGCTGACAGCACTATTTGCGTCAGGACGCTTTTTGCCGATTTGGTTAGTGGTCGGTTTAGTGTTTGTAATTGGTTTTGTTGTTGCGCGACAAATTTTAACACAATATGATGAAAAGGAACACGACTTCTTAGCACTAATTTGGGGGCTATTACTAGCAGAACTTGGTTTCGTAGCTTGGCATTGGACGATCGCTTACCAGATTACGACAACACTAAAAATTCCTCAATTTGCGATTATCGCCGCAATATTGGGATTCGTGGTCGAACTGAGTTATGCATCTTGGCGCAAGGACAAACAGATTACTTGGGACGAAATTGGTTTGCCGGTAATTTTCGCTGGTATCGCGTTAACAGTGTTACTATTTCTGTTTAGCGGTCTCTGGGATGCAACGACGCTGTAGAGTCAAAACGAACGGTCTCTCATCTAGAACAATAAAATTAAAGTTAGTAGCAAATTTCTTAATAGCGTTAACTTGACGCGGATCGAGCTCCAGAATCAACAAACCACCAAGTTTCAAGTGTTTTGGTGTTTGTTGGATAAGTTTTTTGATAAGTTCTAACCCCTCATCACCAGCAAACAGGGCAATTTCTGGTTCATAAGTAATATTTAATGAACTCTCCCATTCTCTGGCGACGTAGGGTAGGTTGGCGACAATTATATCAAACATATTGAATTGCTGGGGTTGTCGGGAGTGGGGCTTATTGCAAATAATTTGCAATAAGTCTGATTGGATAAACTCTATTTTTTCTGCGCCAAGAATCCGAGCATTTCGTTTTGCAATGAGAAGAGCTTTTTTACTAACATCGCTAGCGAAAATATGCGCGTTTGGTATTTCTAGCGCCAAGGTCACAGCAATCGCACCACTGCCAGTGCCGACATCGAGGATGGTGATCGTCTCACCCAACGTCCTCTCGTCAAGTCCGTCTCCTCCTCGCTTCGCCTCGTCGTCAACCGTCTGGCGGTTTAGCGCCAGCCCAGCCTTGACGGGAGAAATTGGGTTCGCCCGGCTGGTGGATATAGCTTGCTTTGTCATTTCGACCAACTGTTCAGTTTCAGGGCGGGGGATTAGAACATCTGGCGTGACAATAAAATCACGACCATAAAATTCCTTGTGACCAAGAATATAGGCCATCGGTTCTCCGTCCAGTCGGCGAATCAACAGAGAACCCAATTTTTGCAGGTTCGCAGTTTGCAAAGAAGTGTCGATGTGTGCCAAAATCCATTCGCGTGGTGTGTCGAGGGTATGCGTGAGTAGCAACTCGGCGTCCAGACGCGCCGAATCAATGTTCGTCGCACGCAACTGTCGGGTCGCTGAATCCAACCACTCACTAATCTTCATTATAAACATTGTATCATATTGTAATAATTACAACACCTTGATTAACGGGGAGGAATAAGGTACAATGTGAATATTATGGTGAGTGGAAAAGAGCAAAATAGCACAACTGGTGAAAGCGAATCTTTAGATACTAGGTTCAATCTATTGAGAAAACTCGGAATCTTAGCGGTCGGCGCGGTCGCAGCGGCCTACGGGCTTTACGCGGTTTGTCAAGATCCAATGACAGCAATTGAAAAAATTACCTGGTTACCTGTAACAGTTGGGGGTATCGCTGCCTTGGCATGTGCTATCATACCTGGGATGTCCAAACCGCCAGACGCCTAGCTAAGCACGACGGCAAAAACAAAACAGATAATCTTCCACGCAACAATCATTACATCTTGAATTTGACAAACTTTCCAAAAATGTCTTGACAAATAGAGAGAGAGAGAGTATTTTAGGTATTACAATAATCAAGTGGAATGTAAATGCCTAATTATAGAAAGAGGTGAGAGATGAGTGCGAGTGAGAAAATGAGTCCGTGGGGATCACAGAAAAAAGATGATCCAGAGACGTGGACTGTTGTTGAGAGTGATTTTTCGACTCAGTTTGCCGCTGATTTAGTGCATTATTATGTAGATACGCTAAAGGATAATGGTGTATTGGATTGGTGCGGCCATTCTTTACAGGATTCGGCCGAATATATAATAAAAGAAGGTGCTTTTGATTCCTGGCGCGACGATGTCGCCGAGATGGTATCTACTCTAAAAAAAGAAGGCCTCAATATGGAGGGAATCTCGCGACTTATGTACGACCCGGAATTTTTCGATATGTATGTGTCTAAGTTGAACGAGAGTTTTTTTCAAAAAAAGATGGATATAGCAGAGGCAACCAAGCGTTTAGATGTAGATGATTTTGAAATTTTCGATTACTTAGGTTATAAGTTAGGTTATAAGTAATTGTTTGCGTAGGAAAAATTATATTACTGCACTAGTTCGCGCTCAGTTGCTTGTAACTTTTCAATCAAATCATCAATATCACCATTCATTGCACTAGGGATGTTGCTGCGCGAATAACTAATGCGATGATCGGTGATACGATCTTGGGGAAAATTGTAAGTGCGAATTTTTTCACTGCGGTCGCCGCTGCCGATGAGCGAGCGTCGTTTGGCGGTTAATTTGGCGTTTTCTTCGTCGATTTTCTGTTGCAACAACCGAGCGCGCAACACGCTCATAGCTTTGTCCCTGTTCTTGATTTGGGATTTTTCGTCCTGATTCGTCACCACTATACTGGTCGGCAGGTGAGTAATTCGCACCGCACTGTCGGTAGTATTAACGGATTGTCCACCATGACCAGATGAACGGTAAATATCGATGCGCAGATCTTTCGGGTCAATATTGATTTCCGCTTCGGTAGCTTCGGGCAGAACAGCAACGGTCACGGTAGAAGTATGAATACGACCTTGACTTTCGGTGATTGGTACGCGCTGAACACGATGCACACCAGATTCGAATTTCAACTGCGCATAAGGTTGATCACCTTTGACCGCCAAGATGACTTCTTTGTATCCACCAGCATCGTTCATGTTTTCGGACAGGATTTCGGCCCTGAGATAATGATTTTCGCAGTAACGCAAATACATGCGCAATAGTTCTGCTGCGAACAGAGAAGCTTCGTCACCCCCAGCGCCAGCTCGGATTTCCATAATAACGTTTTTGTCGTCGTTCGGATCACGGGGGATTAACATTTCTTCTAGTTCAGTTTCGAGTATCGTGATACGAGACTGAAGTTCTGGAATTTCCGCTGTTGCTAATTCTGTCAATTCACCATTTTCTGCGATAATTGTTTGATTTTCCTCTATAGAATATTGTAACTTTTGCAACGTTGTGAATTTATCAACAATAACACCAATTTCACTCATTCGACGAGTTTTAGTAGCGAAATCCGGATCAGCGTAAGCATCAGGTTGCGCCAAAAAATCGGCCAACTCGGTTCGTTCGTGATTTAGCGCCTCGATATCTATATTCATATGTGATTTATTCTATCACAACAGATATGAAATTGCCAAGTCCCAGATATTGTCTAAAAGTATTGACTTCGGTATGACACTCAGGAAAAATGAATTTTATATGAATCAATACCCAAATCTGCGGCAATTTTCTCTTTTTGATGTACTAATAATCTATTAAGATAGAGACCACCAACATTCTGCGGCAAAACTAACCCCTCAGCTGATGTGAGACCACGAAGATCGAGAAAACCACCAACATTCTGCGGCAAAACTAACCC
>WQTP01000015.1 GCA_009786195.1 Candidatus Saccharimonadota bacterium | reverse complement strand
TGGTCAACTATTCCATCGCAATGTCCAACTCGTAGCCAGTCAAGGCCGATGCCAAACGAACATTCTGCCCCTGTTTGCCAATGGCGATAGATTGCTGGGATTCAGCCACATGGACGGTAGCTTTTTTATCATCTTCGTTCACGTCAATGCGCGAAATCTCGGCGGGCGACAGAGCATTAGCGATGAAATTCTTAGTATCAGCATCCCAAGTGACGATGTCAATCTTTTCAGCATCACCAATTTCATTCATTACAGCCTGGACGCGAACACCTTTACCGCCGACGAAAGTACCAACCGGGTCGACACCTGGCACATTTGAACTAACTGCAATTTTGGTGCGGCGACCAGCTTCGCGAGAAATAGCCTTGATCTCAACCGTACCGTTTTCGATTTCAGGAACTTCTTGTTGGAACAAAACTTTAACAAAATCTGGCGTGGCGCGCGATAGAATAATTTGTGGACCGCGCTGGTCGCGTTCGATGTCTTTGAGAAGGATCTTGATACGTGAACCAACTTGTAGACGTTCGCCCTGAATTTGTTCACTGGACGGCATGATGCCGACACCACGACCAATTTCAATACGCACGACGCGTGGTTCAGTTCGCACAACAGTACCAGTTAAAATCTGACCAACTTTACCATCGAATTCTTCAGCGACAACTTCACGTTCAGCTTCGCGCAACTTTTGCAACAACACTTGTTTGGCAGTTTGTGCGGCGACACGTCCAAATGAACTAGCTTCGAATTCCTGTTCGATGACACCTTCAAGTAAAGCATTCTTATCAATTTTCTTAGCTTCCGCTAGGCTCAATTGAGAAGCATTTTCCGGTGCTTCAACGACATCATAACGTACAATGATCTTGGCCGTACCGTCATTCTGATTCAATATCGCTCGCACATTCAACTCACGGTCGCCGTTATCTCGCCGCCACGCTGCGGCGATGGCCTGTTCGACCACATTCAACACAGTTTCTTCTGGTAGATTTTTTTCCTCAGCAATCGCGTGAACCATCGCAGCCAGTTGTTTTAGGTTTAACCCATCCATACTCAGGTCCTTTCTCATTTAAATAACCGACCAATCGGCCGGAACGAAACTATTGTATATGAAAAAGTTTTTTTGCGCAAGGTGGCTTTTTGAGATAAAATGTTTAATATGGAAAATTTAGTCAACCAACTCGTTAGTTTTTTTACACCAGAACACTATGATTTGATGCTCGATATCGATCGAGTTGCGCGACGATTCAATGGTGTGGTTAAGATTCGTGGGACACAGATCGGCGATGAAATTCGCCTGCACAGTAAGGATCTTCTGATTTCGCACGTAACTATCAATGGTGTGGAAACAGAAGTAAAAAAGTACGAAAATGACGAAATTGGACTAGTAAATTGCATAGAAAACAATCTGTTGCGCAGCGGGGAAGTTGAGGTTGAAATTGAATTCGCGAGCGAGATTGCTGATGGTTCGATGCATGGACTTTACCCTTGTTATTATAAACTGGATGGTGAGAAAAAGGAGCTGCTGGCCACGCAGTTTGAGAGTCATCACGCTCGTGAAGTTTTCCCCTGTGTTGACGAACCGGCGGCCAAGGCCACGTTCGATTTGACGTTGATTACTGAAACTGGCGTAGAAGTTCTAAGCAACATGCCCATCGCTTTGCAAGGAACGACCCTGCAAGAAAAGGACAGAATGACGACCAAATTTGTAACTACGCCCAAGATGAGCACGTACTTGTTGGCTTTCGTGATTGGTAATCTGCAAAAGAAAACTACTTATACGAAATCCGGTGTTGAGGTCAATATTTACGCCACACCAGCGCAAAAACCTCAGTCGCTCGATTTCGCGCTCGACACAGCGGTGCGCTGTATTGACTTTTATGATGAATATTTTGATATAAAATATCCACTACCAAAATCCGACCATGTTGCGTTGCCGGATTTTGGTAGTGGTGCAATGGAAAATTGGGGATTGATTACTTATCGCGAAATGTGTTTACTAGCAGACGAGAACACTGGTTTAGCGTCGCGGCAATACATCGCTACGGTTATCGCCCACGAGCTCAGCCATCAGTGGTTTGGTAATTTAGTGACCATGAAGTGGTGGGACGACCTTTGGTTAAACGAAAGTTTCGCGTCGTTATGTGAGCATATTACGACTGACGTGCTATTTCCTGATTGGCAAATGTGGTTTGGTTTTGAAACCGCGGACGTATTTTCAGCCCTCCAGCGTGATGCGTTACCTGGTGTGCAGGCGGTGCGCCAAAGTGTTCATCATCCCGCCGAAATTCAGACCTTGTTTGACCCAGCGATTGTTTATGCTAAAGGGGAACGGTTACTCAAAATGTGTCGCGCCCTGATTGGCGAAGATAATTTCCGTACTGGACTACAAAATTATTTCAAAAAGTTCGCCTACCAAAATACTGAAGCTAACGATTTGTGGACATGTTTCTCTGAATCCTCAAATCAAGATATCGCCGGCCTGATGAATCCATGGCTAACTCAGCCGGGATATCCGTTAATCATCGCCGAACTAACTGACGAAAAAATCACCCTAAAACAAGAACGGTTTTTCTTAGTGGGTGGCAGCGACAACACAATCTGGCCAATTCCGCTGTTTTCGAATGACGAGAATGCACCGCAATTGATGGTTGGTCGCGAGGCGGTTTTCGTACCAGCAGAACAATCAACTTTTCAGTTGAATCGGGGTAATAATGGACATTTTCTCACTGCATTCAATCCGGAACTGCGGGCAAAAATTGATATCAACTTGGCCGAGCTGGATACGGTAGAACGTCTAACCACCTTGAATCAAGCGATGTTACTAGCGCGGGCTGGTCGTTCGTCAACTGCTGATGCATTGGATCTGTTAAATAACCTGCGTGACGAGAAAAGTTGGGCAGTGTGGGATACTATGAGTTTGTTCATCGCTGACTTAAAAATGTTTGTAGAAAACAATCATGAAGCAGAGGAACAATTAAAAAAACTGATCGGTGAATTAGCGCGACCGTTGTACGAAACTTTGGGTCTACAATCAAAAATCACCGACACACTAAATGAGATCAAACTTCGTCCAACAATTATTTCACACATGGTGTACGCCGAAGATCGCGCGACTATTGACGCTTGTTTGACCGAATTTAGCGCACATCGTCACAATTTGGCGGTGATCAACGGTGATCTACGTCCTGTAATTTTAACGGCTGTAGTTAAGTTTAACGGCCAAGAAACCTTTGATTACTTACTGGATATTTATCAATCAATCACTGATGCTGATCTAAAACAAGACATTTGTACAGGACTAACCGCTGCGCGCGCGGCGGACCAAATTGATCAATTGATTCACCAAATAACGTTAACCGACATTGTACGACCACAGGATCTGTTTTATTGGTTTGCTCGTTTGCTCGGTAATCGATACGCTCGCGCCAAAGCTTGGGCATGGTGTCGTGATCAATGGCCGTGGATCGAAAAGACATTCGGCGGTGATAAATCATTCGACATGTTTCCGCGTTACGCCGGTACGTGTCTGCGAACTATGACAGAACTAAGTGAATTCGACGAATTTTTCGCGGACAAGAAATCCGATCCCGCATTAGCACGCGCTATCACCATCGGCCACACCGACATCGCCGCCCGCGCCGATTGGCTAGAGCGCGACCGGGCGGGGGTGCTAGGGAAACTAAATTCCTGAGTCACTTTGTCGTAGTTCTTGTCGTCGTTGGCTGACTACTCGCGCGATTGTCTCAAGACCGGGGCCGTCACCCATGATTCCGTCTAGACCCTTGTTTAGGTGTTTTTGAACCTGTTTCTCCGACGGGTCATGCGGGTGTGTGATGTGCGTGAACACCGGTACGCCCAGACAATTATTCAGGAAACGAACCATAGGAGGCGTAATTGCTTGATGTGCTATCCAGCCGTTAACATCATAACCGCGACTACTGGCATCATGAAAATGAACTTGCGTAGCCTGTACGATGCTACTGGCTTTAGTAGGACGAACACTGGCCAAGGCTCTCAAGTAGTTTAAAAATATGGGTACACTACTCCATAAATCCATAGTCATCGCGTTTGGTTGCTCTACATTCTCGGCAAAAAGTTGCAAAGCAGCCCGTTGAGTCATAGCACCTACACAAACTCGTTCAAAACTACCGGTGCACGTCAAAAGCTCGGGTAGGAGTTCTGCGGCGCGTTCGGTCTTGACATGCACGAAGTATCGCATTCCCGGTATTGCGCTAAGTAGTTCATCTAGCTTGGCATTTTCAATATCTAACCGACCAATCTCATCAGCGGTCATTCGTTGCAACTCTCGTGTCGTTATCTGAGGACGTCCGTGTGTATCAACAGGAAAGGTCGCGCCATGACAAGCCATTAACACGTCATCGTCCGAGGCGATAACATCGACTTCGCCGTACAGTGGTAAACCGTAGCTTTTCAAGATCTGAGCAACGTTTTGAGCAGTTTCAATACTATTGCAGCGATGTGCAATCGCAATCGGCCCGTCTTCTAACGGTTCATAAAAAGGAAGTTGATTGTGACGTGGCATATCCTTATATTGTATCACACTTACGCTAAAATGTCAATATGTTCGTCAACGCTTGGAGGATTATCGGACAGGGCGATGGCGGAGAGACGAATTTCGTAGTTTTTTATCAAATCGGCGTTTTGATTTAGATAGAATTCAGCGGCGAAACGCATACTTTTCAATTTTTTCGGCGTGATAGCGGACAAACCGTCGCCGTGACGAATGTTTTCGCGATATTTAACTTCTGTAAAATAAAGAATTTTTCGATGTTCAGAAATTATATCAATTTCGCAAAATTTGGTTTTCCAATTCTGTGCGATGATTTGATGACCGTGCGATTGTAAATAATCCGCAGCCACATTTTCGGCGATACGACCGGAAGTGTTTTCGATGCCCGCGGGTCCTGCCGCACCGTCCGCCCCTAAAAATTTTTTCTTCGAAAAACATTTTTGGGCGCTGCCCCGCGGTGCGTCACCCGCTAATCCGAGTTGGGCGATGGGCGCGAAACTCTGACGATGAATACCATCAATCGGACCGAATTTCTGCAATTTTTCCTGATGAAGAATAGTACCATAACCGACGTGTTGGGCGAAGTGGTAATCATCGAACACCGCATCGAGTCGCGTCATGTAACTATCGCGGAAAACTTTGGCGACGATAGCGGCGGCGGATACCGCGGCGACTTTACTGTCGGCGCGCACCAACGTGGTCGCGCGCGGATCATCGATTAATTTCACGCGACCGTCGATAATAATCTGATCGATACGATCGAAAATCTCCGCCGGGATTTGCCGGATGGCGCGCTGGGCAGCCTTTTTCAGCGCTTCACTCAGGCCGAAACGATCGATTTCGCTGGCCGAAACCCAACCAATACCGATCGCCAGAGCACTTTGGTGCACCCATCGCGCGGCGATTTCGCGCTGTTTCTTACTCAATTTTTTACTATCCGTCAATACAACCCCCTCCTTTGCAGGGTCGTTCCTTGCAATAGAGGAATTGAGGATTACTGCGCCGACCGCCATTGGTCCGGCCCACGCGCCACGTCCAACTTCGTCGATACCGAGTGTTAACATGTTACAATTGTATCATGAGCGTTACGACACCAATATTAAAACCGCGACGTTATCACAACATTGGCCGGCGAATTACGATCGCGCCGATCTTCTTTTTTATAATCATCGCGACTGTTTGGGCAGCGTTCAATCGACAGTTCATCACTGATCAAATTACGGTTTGGCAGTACGACATGCCGCCGGCAGTGGAAGAGTTAGCCGATGACAGCGGCATGAACAATCATGGGAAATTTTTATTTCATGCCAGCCGACCGGAACTAAACGATCGCGAAGAATTTAACAAAAATTGTACGATGCGCGAGCAACAAGCCATTGTGCTCGGTTGTTATGTAGCGCGGCGCATTTATATTTTTGACGTGACGGATGAGCGCGTCAAGGGTGTGCGAACAGTGACGGCGGCGCACGAAATGCTTCACGCGGCGTATGAGCGACTCGATGCACGAGAACGAAAAGAACTTAATAAAATATTAGAAAAACAGTTAGCACAGACGACCGATCAGGAACTATTGGACATAGTGAAACTTTATACTGAAGCTGAACCTGGCCAAGAACTGAACGAACTTCACTCACTGTTCGCGACTAATTTGGCGGATTTGTTGTCCGAGTTGGAAAATTATTATAAAAAGTATTTTACCGATCGTGGTCGAGTCGTCGCAGTGTACCAGAAATATCACGAAGTTTTTACTAGTTTGAACACGCGTGCCAAAGAGTTGAGCAATAGTTTGAACGATCAAAACGCGGCGATCGCGGCGGCGACCCTGCAGCACGAGCGCGACATGAAACAACTAGCATCTGATGTTAGTGAATTTAATCGTTGTGCCCAAATAATGAATTGCTTCGCATCGCATGCCGCGTTTGACCGAGCACGAGCGGCGCTCATTGTGCGCCAGAACAACCTGCAAAATATGGCCGATCAAATCAACGCGCAAATCGAGCAATACAATATCAATGTGGCGGAGTTGAACGCGCTGGGTATCGAAGTTCAAAAACTCAACCAAAGCATCGACAGTCACGCGCCCATGATCGAGTAATGTGTTATAATCATAAACATGAAAAGTGTGAAAAGTAAAATATTTGTTGTCATCTTGGCGGTGACGGTGGCGTTGGCGGCTAGCGTGACAACCTTCCTTTTCATGGATCAGCAAAAAAGTCAAGATAAAATTAATAAACCAAGAAAAACCGCCGTGATTGAGAAAACTTATCATGGTAAAGCGCCGAATTGTCCGGAAAAATATTGCGTATCGGTCACGATCAATGGTGATTTACTGTTTCATCCAGCGTTGTGGAATCATTTCAAAACTGGTGACGCGCGCGAGTTCGATTTCACTCCGCTATTTGCCGCACAACCGCAGTATTACGCTAAATCAGATATCGCGATTTGCGACGTTGAAACACCAATCGCCAAACCCGGCGGACCGTACACCGGTTATCCGATTTTCAACATCCCGCCCCAGGTTCTCGACGCCGCTAAAACGGCCGGTTACACGACCTGTACTACCGATACGAACCACAGCTGGGACCAGGGATTGGCCGGCATCGAACGGGTCATCGACAAATTGGATGAACTTGGGATCGAACATACTGGAACTTATAAAACTGAAACTGACAGTCAGAAACCGCTGATTCTGGACGTCGAGGGCGGTCGCGTCGCGTTGATCGGCGGCACAGTGTCACTAAACAGTATGACGGCGGATTACGATTGGCGCGTGGACAGGTTGCGCGACGATGAAATGGCCGACCATGATTACGACCGCATGATTTCGATGGCCAAGAAAGCTCGCGACCAGGGTGCGAATTTGGTAATCGCGCAATTACACAGCGTCCAAGAATATTTGACTTATGCTGACGGTTGGCAACAAAAAGCGGCGCATCGCCTAATCGACAGCGGTGAATTCGACTTGATTTATTTCCATGGTTCGCATTCAGTCCAACCGTTCGAATTGTACGGCGGTGTGTATGTCATCTATGGTCTCGGCAATTCGCAAACCGTGTCCGCGCCACAATCACGATACGTTAATAATCAAGGTCTAACCGTGCGCGTCCAATTCGCTAGCACCGACCAACACGAATGGAAAGTTACGAAAATTTCGTATTTACCAACGTTCAACAAAACCGGCGCTGAGTATGCGTGGTGCCCGCTGGACATGAGTGATCAAAATTATTGCGCGAGCGCCACGACCGACCAACAAATGTATACTCGCATGGAAAACATCCTGTTCTCGATGGGGCTGAACAAGGACGACCCAATAATTCGGCCGTGGGTGATTGATGAGGAAAACTAAGTGACCGCATTTTCGAGCGCGGTCAAACGCTTGTCAAGTTTCGCCAATTCATCATCAATGCGTAAATGCGCGCCAGAAAGAGTGGTCTGTTCATCGGTCAATATTTTATATTCACCGATCAAATGGTCAAGCGTCTTCTTAACATCATCAACATCCTCGCTGACACCATCGATTTTCTTTTCCAACGCATCAAAGCGTTTCACCATATACTTGAACAGCTTATCAAACTCATCATTCTTCATATTAACAATTGTAATTAGAAATATCATTCTATGCAAGTCTTGACAAAAATAACCCAACGATCCACCAGGGGTGATTGATGAGGAAAACTAAGGCCTTGAGCGATGTGCTATAATGATAAATGTTAAATAATGGGTGGTGAGGAGAATGAAGTCATGTATGAATCTAGTAATATTACCCCCCCCCACCGGACAAGTAGAGGAATGGGGGGGGGGGCTTTCATAGTATCCACTGGACCTAACAATAATGTCGTTTCTGACACGGCGAGCGAAGAAGGAACTCTGCCTGTACCAGATGGGGTTGAAGTACGCCCATTTACTATGCCGGGTCTTACAGAAGAGCAAGAGCTTATGCTCCAAGGCTCTATCCTGGCTGCCCCAACGATCGAATCTGCCGACGAAAATGTCATTAGTTTTCTGACTTATACCGACTCTAACTTTTTGCCCGAGGACGGTATTCCAGACTACTCGACCTACCATACGAAGTGTCTCTTTGTGAGTACCTTGCTGAGAGAAAAGCTTGCACCAGGTTCTGAGATTATTGGTCTCAAGGACGATACGCTATTTGACAGTATAAAACGTACATACGAGCGGCTGCTCGGTAGTATACTCGCCGAGGCGTATACCAGAGAAGAGTATGTGGAAATATTAGGGCAGTATGTATCCTTACGTCAAGCGTTGATACAAAAAGGAAAACTTACGCCAAGCGAATCTGTTCCGGGCGGTTACATTCTTAGAGTGAGTTAGCTGTGCATCTTTCTGACTATGCTATAATAAGAACATGGCAAAAGTGAGGGTAAAATTCGTCTGTCAACAATGTGGCGCGTCGTTCCCCAAATGGGCGGGGAAATGCGAAAGTTGCGGTGCGTGGAATTCTCTTTTGGAACAGGCGCCAGTGGCGGGAGGCAAATCGGTCATCGCCCGGAGTCAGGGGCGGAAATTGGTCGCCGAGAAAATCAAAAATGTTCGAATCGACACGGTCGCCAGCCGGATTTCTTCGGGGTTTGACGATTTGGACGCGGTTTTGGGTGGCGGATTGATGCCGGGCGGCGTAGCGCTGCTGGCCGGGCAACCGGGGATTGGCAAATCGACTCTGCTCATGCAAATGTCCGCGAAAATTTCTGAAAAGGAAGCTGTCTTGTACGTTTCCGGCGAAGAATCATCCAGCCAAATCAAGTTGCGCGCTGAACGCTTGGGCGCCAAAAACAGTGAAAAGTTGGATCTCGCGAGTTCTGTTTCGGCCGACGACGTGGCGGCGACGATTTTGGACGGAAAATACAAATTAGTCATCGTTGATTCAATGCAAACCATGCAAATGGCGGAAATCGCTTCGGCGCCCGGCACGGTCAGCCAAATCACCAACAGCGCGAACATCATCATCCGCGCGGCCAAA
>WQTP01000014.1 GCA_009786195.1 Candidatus Saccharimonadota bacterium | reverse complement strand
AAATTTCGCATAATCCGCCACCGTCCACGCAGTTTCGGGCTCCGAACTACCACCAAATCCCGGAAAATCCACCGCAATCACCCGATATTTCGCTACTAAATCACCAGCCAAATCATCCATCATCGCCGAATTCGATCCCCAACCGTGCAACAGTAACACAACCTCGCCCGCCCCCCGATCAGTATAGTTGGTCAAAATTTTATTGACGACAATTTGCATACAAACATTGTACCACCCCCAGCAAAATTTCGCACTGGAGAAAGTGCTTAAACTTTCAATTTGTCAAGTTTCGTGATAACATCAAACACATAACAAGCAATCATGAAACACCGGACAGCAAAACAGTAGCTACCTTACCTACTGCTATCACTCTTGCAGGTTTCATTTTGACGCTCAGCGGCCTTATGGATGGGATAGATACCCCGAAGGGCACAGCTAAAATTGCCGCCGGCATGTCTCTTGATGCTTTGGATGGGCTGGCGGCGCGATATTTACCAATGGTGATTAAGAGCATAAACCCAAGCATCAACACCGAGCGGTTTGGGCCATCAACATTCGGCAATCAGGCCGAGCACACTATGGACAAAATCAAAACAGTCTTGGTGGCTGCTAACTTGTGGGGTAAAAACATGGCGCCAAAGTCAATGATAGCCACCCTTGCCATCCTGGAGGTTGCCAAGGCTGCCGCGACGGTAACACTGTACGCTCGCCATGCAAAAGAAGAAAGCTTCGACGCCAAACCAACCGATAGCGGACGCTTTGGCAACGCGCTGATGCTGGCGGGATTGGGGCTGGAGACGATTATTAACCTAGTAGACAAACATAATAAGACTGGGGCCTGGATCAAAATTTTGCGCAGTGTCGGTCAAGCGGCATTTGTCGCCGGAACGGCCTTGACACTAGACGCTACCCAGAAATATTTCGGACGACTAAAACCAACCGACAGCGAGCACAGATAACCTCCTTTGCAGGGTCGTACCTTGCAAAGAGAGGTTTAGGAGTTGAGGAACTTTTTTACTTCGTCGGGCAAATAGCCTTTGGCGTGTTTGAATCCAGCTTCCCATTTTTGTCCCTCGCCGAAACCTAATTCTTTCATTAATTTTGTTGGGGCGTTGCGTACGTGGATGGGGACGGGGGCGTCGGAGAATTGGTTGGCTAATGTCTTGGCCTCGGCCCACATGTCGTATGTTTCGCGGGATTTTTTCGCTCGAGCCAGAGCCACCGCGACGTGGCTAAGGACGATGCCGCCCTCGGGCATGCCGATGCGTTCGACGGACATGAAAGCATTGAGCGCCAACCCCAGCGCGCCGTTACCGGCCAAGCTGATATCTTCGGAGGCGAAAATTAGCATTCGCCGGGCGATGAATTTCGGATCTTCGCCGGCGGCTACCATTCGCGCCAGATAATACAGCGCCGCGCGATCGTCGCCAGCGCGCATTGATTTGATAAAAGCGCTAATCACGTCGTAATGCATCTCGCCCTTCTTGTCGTAAATCGGCAATTTAGTGCCGGCGGCCTGCTCGATGGTTTCGGGCGTGATTTTCTGGCGATTTTTGATTAAACCGGCCGCAACTTCCAGCGTCCCGAGCGCCGTTCGAGCATCACCATTCGCCAAACGCGCTAAAGTTTCGATAGCGTCGTCGGTGATTTTCTTATCCAGATTTTCGGCAATAACGGCGCGACGCACGACTTCCTTGATATCGTCGCGACTGAGTTGTTCAAGGACGATCACGCGCGAACGGGACAGGAGCGGCGAAATTACCTCGAAACTGGGATTTTCGGTCGTGGCGCCGATCAACGAAATCAAACCACTCTCGACGTGCGGCAAAAAGGCGTCCTGTTGGGCTTTGTTGAAACGATGGATTTCATCGACGAACAGAATCGTCCTAATGTTCAAATTCCAATTCGCCCGAGCGCGTTCGACGATTTTTTCGATATCCTTTTTGCCACTCGTAACCGCGGAAAGTTCGACAAAATCCGCGTCCATTTCACGAGCGATAATTCGCGCTAGAGTTGTTTTACCTGTACCTGGCGGTCCCCAAAAAATCAGCGAAACTGGTTCGCGCCCCGCGACGATTTTGCGCAGTAAATCCATCACTTTGGTCTGGCCGATCACTTCGTCCAAACTCGTGGGTCTCATCCGCTCCGCCAGCGGCACAGCTCTTTCATTTTCCATATGACTATTGTACAATAGATATTGAAAAACGAGGAGGTTTTATGGAGATATTTCTAACGATTCTAGCCACTATGGTGATATATTTCTTGAGTGGGTTAAAAGTTATCAAACAATACGAGCGTGGTATTGTGTTAACACTTGGTAAATTTACCGGTGTTCGTCAACCAGGTTGGCGAGTGGTTTTCCCCGGATTCCAGACTTTGACACGCGTTGATGTACGTTCGACACCGATTGATGTACCGAAACAAGAAGTGATTACTAAAGATAACGTGACGGTCAACGTTGATGCGGTAGTTTATTTCCGCGCTGTAGTGCCGGAAAAGGCCATCCTCGAAACGACCAATTACATTTATGCTACGAGTCAATTCGCCCAAGCGGCACTGCGCGATGTCACCGGCAACGTTAGTCTCGATGATTTACTCAGCAAACGCGACGAGATTTCTAATCAAATCAAATCCATCGTCGACAAACAGACCGAACCGTGGGGTATCGATGTCGAAAATGTCAAGATTCAGAACATCGAATTACCCAGTGACATGAAACGTGCTATGGCCAAGCAAGCCGAAGCTGACCGCCAACGCCGTGCCACTATCATCAACGCCGATGGCGAAAAAACCGCCGCCAAAACGCTGGCCGAGGCCGCCGAAACTCTGTCAAATGCGCCAGGTGCGATAAATCTACGAACTTTGAATACTCTAGAGAGAATTTCTCAGGAACCGTCGCAGAAAACCATGGTATTATTCCCAGTAGAAGTGTTGGATGCGCTACACGGAAAAACACGTGGATAGAAAACTAAATCATCCCGCCGCCGTAACTGAGAATAGCACCAACAGTTAGAACTGCGACAAAGCAAACTTTGATTAGTGCATGATGTAGTCGCCAGGTTTTAGCCAATCGTGGCGATAAACGCCAATGTGCGAAGTGCGCGATAACGGTCACAGCCGTCACTAGGCCGAGAACTGCTAACGTGAAAATCAAACTTGGTGTCAGATTACGTGCGCCATCGACCAACCTTGTCCAAAAACTGGGGGTTTCAGTCATACCGACGCTTGTCATCATGCCAGTAACTTGACCGCCAGCATTTGGTGCATCAATCAGACTCTTGTTACTCAGACGACCATATTCTGCCACGACCAAAATGGTATCCTGTCCATCCATTTTACCCTCAACAACAGCGAAACCAACATCAACATAGCGTTCGCCCAAAACGTTAGCACGATGGGTCGGACTGGCCAACCAAGCTCGCAAAATTGCATCCGTACTGGTAAAACCACGCGCCAAATTTTCACCAGCGTATACATAATTATAACCTGACTGAGCAATAAAATCCCACGGCGTCTGACCAGTCGGCGAAGTGTGTGCCCAGTAATCTGTCCTTAACATATCCTCAGCTTTGCTCTGCGCGGCGGCCGCCAACTTGTCGCTAACTATTAGCGGTGGTAAATTACTTTTCGCACGTGCAACATTAGTTTCAGCGAATAGTGCGGCAATAGTAATATCAGTTTGTCCGCCTAAAACCCGTCGGTCTTCAATGTAAAAGTAGGATAAATTCAAAACAACTAAAAACGTCGCGATTAACATTAAACCAACACGCCGTACTAAGTGTGGTCGATAGTTATTGTTGTGATTCGGTATTAAAGTATTCTTGATAAATTGTGCAGAACGTTTAGGTGGAGATTTTTTAACAGGCGATTTAGACAAACTGGACGCTCGTCGTGATCGAACCGTAGCACGTCCAAGACTTTTTTGTCGCGCACCTAAAGTACTACGCAAAATTAGTCGTCGCACCGCTGTATTATTAACGAAACTATCTGTTTTTTTCATTTTGTTTTAATCACTTGAGGTAATTGTAACAAAAAAGCGCGCGAGTTGCAAGCGACCTGTGTGTCAAGCAGACAAAATCACGTGGATAAACTTACTAAATCGCGCCATAGCCATACGACAAAACTGCGCAAAGAGCTATGAAAATCATGATGATAACTTTATAGATTGCGCGATAGCGATGCCATGACCAATGCAGGGTTTGTGGTAACTTGTGTTGATAAATATGCGTCAAGATTGCTACAAAAGTCACCAATCCAAGCAAAGTCAAGATCACTAGTAATGATGGCATCAACTGCTGAATACCGCGGCGTAAATGCACCCACAGCGAAACATGGCCCTCGATAGCAGCGACACCCGAATTGGTATCATCCCCAGTAGCGGGCGGCAGGTTTGCGGGTCGGCCATACAGAGCCACCACTAATGTAACGTCGTGACCGTCCATAGTGCCGTCAATGGCTGCAAAACCAACATCGGTAAAACTAGCATGCAAAATGTTAGCTCGATGCTCTGGCGAATCCATCCAAGCTTCTATAATACTAGCGGTCGTATTAAAACCACGCGCCAAATTTTCACCCGCATCAACATGATCGTAACCCGCGTCAATCATCCACTGCCACGGTGTAGTACCGTCGGGTGCATTGTGCGCCCAATATCCAACATCCAGCATATTTCGTGCCTTAGCATGAGCTGCAGCTGTTAGCTCATCGTTGAGTTTTAGGGCTGTTAACCCGTTACGACTGCGTTCGGCATTAGTTTGGGCTAGTAATTGAGAGCTAGTAATCGACGGATTGTCGCCCAAAATGTGACCGTCGCGTATGGTAAAGAAGAATACTTGAATAATTAGCACCAGAATAACAACTGCCAACAGGCCGTAGCGCCGAATCAAAAACGGTTGATAATTGTTTCGTGAATTGGGTATCAGCACTGACTCAACACCGCGAATCACACGACGGCCCAAGTGATACTGATTTCTACGTACTTTGCCCATCAATATAAATTATAGCACAAAGTAAAAGAGGGGACAGAAATGTCCCCTCTAATTTTTATAAGGATTTATTTTTTGTCAGATTGTTCATCCGTCCGCTTTTTTCGGGCCAGAAATACCACAACAATTTGGATGACAGCAATCAACACCATCAGAAGCGTCCATTTGTCAACCCATCGCATTGGCAGAGTCCAATCTTCGGTCAGGATGAAGGCTATCACTGCGGCGGCAGCTGACACTATGCTCAACAATCGAACTATACCGTGTCGCTTGATCTGCTCTTCGTCTTCGTCTTCTTCCTCCTCATCTTCGTCCTTTCGTTTGACAAAGTAAAGGATCAACACAATGATACTGGCCAACACTGTGCCGATGGTTAGCAGCAAATTGAGCAGTGCCCAATATCGATCATCATGCGCGCCCAAAACCTCACCGTTACTTTGCGCTGGCGGTGTGTAAACGTACGGTTCAGGTTCCGGAGTTGGAGTTGGAATTACCTCTTCCTCTTCTGTGGGCGTCACGACCGGTGTAAATATCACTACCGGGGTAATCGGGGGTGTTAATGGTGGAACAACAATCGTTTCGTAGTAGACTTTGATTACACCACCACTCTCGATTGTTGTCGGGACAATGGTTTTATCTGCGTTTAACTTGTACCCAGGGTATTTGTTAGTTGTGTTAATGTTACTAGCATTAACCGTCATAGTATTACTACCAGCGAGCACCCAAACTGTTTCTGTTACCGTTTGTGTTGCTGTAGTATCTCGAACATCATCGCGATAATATTCAACCGTGTAGGTGAGATCTTTAGTTTGTTCGTAATCAGGGATATAGTATACTCTGATCACGTTACTTTCCGGATCAACAGTGATTGTTAGGGGTGCTGTGTCACTATCGAACTTATATCCATAGATTGGTTTATCAGTGTAACTGGTAATTGTATCGTTAAACAGGGCTGATTTTACATCAGTTTTTCCGTTGTCGATTACGTAATTGTTATCATAGACGTCATAGTAATAATATTCAACTGTGTAAGCGAAAGAACTCCTCTTGTAGTAAACGCGAATTATATTCTCACTTTCGTCTTCTGATATGGTGAGCGGCAAATTTTCTGTGCGATCTAACTCATAACCAACGGGCAGTTGTGGTGCATAAGTAGTAATTTCGCTACCATAATCCGCCATACCCGCAACTTGTTTCAAAGTATCTTCAACTCCATCATAGTAGTATTTAATCACATAATTATACTCATTGACAGAGTAAACCACAGTGATTTCTTCGTCGTGATTTGACATAGTGCCACTCACTGTCGTTAGTGAAGCGGTATAACCTGTTTTGCTGGGGGAAGTTATCGCATAAAGTTCGTTGAAATAAACTGTGGTTGGACCGTAATCCGGGAAAGCGGATGTGTTATCAGTATACACATAGTGTATAGTCAGACTATATGCATTAATCGTGTAATACAGTTTCAAAGTCAAACTACCATCACCAGCTATACTACCGCTCTTTATTTCAACATTAGAACCACTGTTATATCCTGGAACGTAAGTGTACCCAGTGTAGCTATTCACCGTAGCGTTCACCGTAGTACCGGTCACACCTACTCGATTATCTGTTTCATGGATGACTGCATTACCGTCTTTATCGACCCAGTAATGTTCGATTTTGTATGAAGTATCTGCTTTAGCTACCCAACAACCCTGAATCGTAACGTTGCTCGCCGGCATATTGAAATCACCCGACAACCAACCGTTAAATGTATATCCCGGCAGTGTTGGTTTTGAAGCAACTATAACAATGTCGCCAACATTATAAGTGTTTCCATCGACTGGAACCGGTGGCGCGTTAGTTGGAATCACACACGTTTCGGTATCTTGATAAGCGTAGGTCACGGTGTAATCAATCGCCGGCAAAAGTACAATAACTAGATTATCACCCTCAACGATAATTATCTGATTGGGATTAAGGATACCTTCTGACGAATAACCATCTGCGAGTTCACTAGTGCAACCACTCTTTGTATAATCAGTTTCAATAGTAACTGGTGTGCCGACCAACATCGCACCCTTATCAATCATACAGGCGTCTTTACCGGTCTCTGCGCCGCCGCTATAACGATAAACAATCTTTAGACCCTCCTCAACATCGCGAGTTGTTGGGTTATCAGTTGATTTACCAGTGATTTTTGCACTATCACCGTGCCAAACTTTACTACCACTGATTTTATTTTGACTATAAACTTCGAACGTGTTGATATAATCACCCAAACTCATAACACCTTCGGTGATATAATAATAAGTTGCAACATTATTTGGTTTATCATCAACACCAGCGATAAGTTTAATTTCACCATCATACGGTAACGCACCGATTTCTGTTCCACTCGCGCTATACAATATCCCAGCCAAGGGTAAATTCATGGAATCGCGCATCGGCATATTAATTGCTGGGGCTGCACCATTATTAGTCACAGTAATTTTGAAAATCGCAGTTTGACCATATTTAGCCTCAATCGCATCATAGAAATCACACTCAGTCAGATTTGTCACAGCGCAACCATCAATTTCTTGTAGCGCAACCTCCTTTTTGACCTCAACATCCGACAGGATAGTTTCGATCGCAGAATCTTCTGAAAACGCGCCAGCACCAATCATATTATCACCCTGTTTGATACCACCGTAAACGAAAACTTTATTAAAGATCGTGTCTTCGTCCGCGGGTATTTTTGCGTCCCCAAAATCAACATCGTACGTGAATTCAACATAACCACCAGCAATCATCTGTACTCCACCAGCAATCTCGTGTGTTGTTGGATTAATCGTTGCAGTTTGTATCGCGCCACAAATGTTGTCCTGATCGCAAACCTTATACAAGATTGCGCTAATATCCACACCATCTAGAACACTTGGATTAACATACGTTTTGTTAAACTCTGCCCATTCACCTCGTGATTTTAGCTGATTAGTATAATTCATCCAATCCGCTAATTTCGTGATAGTTGGAGCGGTCGTTGTTGACCCGGTTTTATCATAAACACGAACTGTGTATGTTACTAATTCACCTCTGATTTGCGAACTCTTTTCAACCGCCAATTTTGGAGTTAATAGTTTCGTCGTCATTCTAAAGTTCGAACCAGTCGGGTTTCGTTCGGTGATAAAGAAACTAAAATCATGCACCCCATCACTCAGAGTCATTAGAGCGGTAGTAGAACCATTGACAAACACACTTCCATCTTCGTCAATTATAAAACGACCATTCACCCCGCTGTGTATACCACCAATGTCGAGAACAAGTTTACCATCAATAAACACCCAAACATCATCATCACCAGTAAAATCAAACGACAAGTTTCCAGTTCTGTCCGCATCTAAATTAAATTGTGTCTCCAGTCGCCCAGCAAACCCAAAGTTATTAGCAGTGTAGTTAGCGGTCGCACCATTACAATACTGATAATTACCACCACTTTGACATTGATCCTTGATAGGATTACCCAACGCTCTACCGTTCAATGGGAAAAACGCGCCACTGTCAAACGAATAGACATTACCCGCACCTCTCGTTAGTGTCAACGGATATGAATAATAACTAGCTCCCGATCTCACTCCGCCACCATACCAATCATCTTGCAGGTTGCTGGTGCTACTAATTTTGCACCTAGTACCACTCGCCACAGTGTGCATCGGAAACCCGTCCGCATTGAGTTCGTTTTGTACCAATCCGGTCGTCGCAGCACTTGTATTAGTATCAGACCCACCGCAGTTACCCGGAGCAAAAGCAGTTTCATTCCAAGTATGATCCCAAAAGTCCATATTCATCGTAATCGTAGCTGGCAACTCCGTATCACCAAACCCAGTTGGTTTGGAAATATCCGACGCAGCCCAATCTGCTACCGCCTGTGTTTGTGTCGCATTCGGAATTGCTAACATCGCAAAACCGATAATTAACAAAATCGGCGCGATTATTAGACTCCTGAGTCTAGCGCCAATCCCCCTCTCCCTTTGCTGAGTACTTAATTCTCGCATAATTATATGGTTCCTTTCTCACTTATAAGACCATTAATTCATATAGTACGCCTTTTTTTCAAAAATGCAAGACCCTTTTAAAAAGAAATTATTAACGCACCAATAGCGACATATTATACAGTGGTAGTTACAAGCAAAACGTGAACTTGGCGAAATGAGTTTCGTTTGGTACAATGGTCGGGCTCGCGGTGCGATAATGGCTCTTTAGCTCAGTTGGTAGAGCAGAGGCCTGAAGAGCCTTGTGTCCCCAGTTCGAGTCTGGGAGGAGCCACCATTCGCACTGTGAGTGCACCTCGAAATCTTGAAGAATTTCAATCAGCAAGATATAATATCACGGTACATTTACATGCGGGTTTAGCTCAGTTGTTGTCGAGCGAAGCGAGCCAAAGAACAATTCGCTTCTAGCGCTCTAAACAACTGTCCAATTCTGCACAACGG
>WQTP01000013.1 GCA_009786195.1 Candidatus Saccharimonadota bacterium | reverse complement strand
TATTACTAGCGCGGCGGTGACTTGTTTTTGGAAAGATCACAAAATTAACATCATCGATACTCCCGGTCACATTGATTTTACGGCTGAGGTCGAACGATCTCTGCGCGTGCTCGATGGTGCGGTCACAGTGTTCGATGGAAAAATGGGCGTCGAGGCGCAATCCGAAACTGTTTGGCGTCAGGCCAACAAATACGGCGTGCCACGTATCTGTTTTATCAACAAGATTAATCAAATTGGCGGTGATTTTTATAAATCACTCGATTCAATTCACCGACGGTTGACCAAGAACGCATTGCCGATTCATTTACCTATTGGTTTTGAAAAAGACGTTTGTGGTGTGGCAGATTTGATTACTATGAAATCTTACACTTACACCGAACATCACGATAAGGAATTGATTGAAGGTGAAATTCCGGCTAACATGATGGAAAAAGTTAAAAATGCTCGCACGTTGTTGGTGGAAAAAGCTATCGAATACGATGACGCACTATTTGAGCGTTATCTTGATCAGGGTGAAGATAGTATCACCGAAGATGAGCTAAAAGCAGCTCTTCGAAAAGCTGTTTTATCGGGCGAATTTTACTTAGTTACTGGCGGCGATGGTCGCGGTGTGATCGTCGAAAAAGTCCTAGATTTGATTGCAGACTACCTACCAGCACCAACGGATGTTGATGCGGTTTGGGGAACTAATCCGAAAACTGGTGATGAAATCGAGCGAAAACCGTCCAATAGCGACCCACTGGCAGCCTTGGCGTTCAAAATTGCTACTGACCCATTCGTCGGAAAATTGATCTTTGTTCGCGTTTATAGTGGTAAATTAACTGCTGGTAGTTATATTGTAAATTCAACAACAGGTGACAAAGAGCGCATCGGTCGCATCGTGCGTATGTTCGCTGACAAACGCGAGGATATTGGCGAAGTCGAAGCGGGCGATATCGCGGCGGTGGTCGGTCTCAAAAATACCACAACCGGCACGACACTGTGCGATCCAGCGAATCCGATTCAACTCGAAGGGATTACTTTCGTTGATCCACCGGTCAGTATTGCCGTTGAACCAAAAACCAAAGTTGATCAAGAAAAAATGGCGATCGCTTTGCAACGTTTGGCCGAAGAAGATCCGACTTTCCGCGTTCACACTGATGAAGAAACTGGTCAGACCATCATCAGTGGTATGGGCGAACTTCACCTCGAAATTATCGTTGATCGAATGAAACGCGAATTTAGTGTCGAAGCTAACACTGGCGAACCACAAGTCGCCTTTCGCGAAACCATTCGCGGCAAATCTGAAGTTCAAGGAAAATACATCAAACAATCTGGTGGTCGTGGTCAATACGGTGATGTTTATTTGCGTCTCGAACCGAACGAATCTGGTAAAGGTTTTGAATTTATTGACGAAATTAAGGGCGGTGTAGTACCCCAAGAATATCGCCCGGCGGTCAAAGCTGGTATTATCGAAACCCTGGATGGTGGTGTTATCGCTGGTTATCCGGTGGTCGATATCAAGGCTACACTGTTCGACGGTTCGTACCACGAAGTTGACTCATCCGAAATGGCGTTCAAAATGGCCGGTGCGCTAGCGACGCGCGATGGTGTTAAACAGGCGAAACCCGTCCTCCTCGAACCAGTCATGAGAATGGTCGTCGTCACTCCCGAAGATTTCATGGGTGACGTTATTGGCGATTTGAACTCGCGTCGTGGCCGCATCGACGGTATGGAAGACCTCATGGGCGGCGCCAAACAAATCACAGCATTTGTGCCGCTAGCGAATCTGTTCGGTTATACCACCGATCTGCGTTCGATGTCCCAGGGTCGCGCAGCATCGTCAATGGAACTTGCGCAATACGAAGAAGTCCCGCCAAACGTCGCTGCCGAAATCATCGAAAAACGAGCGAAATAGCGACTTGAATTATTAGGTAATAATGAGTATATGGGAAAGAAATCTGGAGAAGGGCTAAGCTTCACGGGTTTTACTCTTTTTCCTAAGAACAATATCCCTTTACCCGAGCGTTACGATTTGCAACTAAAAATAGGAGATATTTATGATGTCTATGGCGTTCCATACATTATCGGCCTTGATCATCCGGCTGACCCAATTATTAGGTTATATAAAAAAGAGATAGAACAAGGTGAGTTACAGTATTTGTGTCAACCTGGTGCTCCAATTTATCGGAGAATTGTCGCATCGGTCTTCTGCTTGGAGGGGGATGGCGACCCTAATATCCAACGAATCCCACGCGGGGCTAATTATTTAGCGGACGCAATCTGGGGTCCTAGTGATCCACGAACTGTGGTACAATGGTTGCGAAGATGGTTTTTGAACAGAAGGGGGAAACTCTATGACAAAGAATTACGACACTAGCACCGATTTTCCGTACCTGAGCGACGGGGACGTTTATCTCGATTCGGCGTGCCAATCTCTTCGGCCGAAACCTGTTCTCGATGCGTTGAACGAATATTACACCAGTTACGGTTCTTGCGGGGAGCGGGTCAAATATGCTTGGGGTGTCACAGTTGATGAAAAGGTCGAACTCACGCGCCAGAAGATTCTACAATATCTCAAACTTCGCGCTAAGGATTATTTTGTCAGTTTTACTCTCAACACTAGCTATGGTATCAACCTTATCCTGAGTCAAATTCGGCCCGACGGTATTAAAAAAGTCATGACCAGCGACATCGAACACAATTCGCCGTTTCTGGCGACGATTACTTTTGCGCAGAAACACAATCTGTCGCGCGAAGTGATGACGCGGAACGATGACGGTTCGATTAATCTCGACGATTATGATTTCACTGGCGCGTTGGTGGTGGTTAATTCAGTATCCAATATTGATGGTCGCGAGCTCCTTAATCTGGATGATTTAATCAAGGCGGTCCATCGGGGCGGCGGGATTATCATCATCGACGCTGCGCAAGCTATGGCGCACATGTCGACACCGCTGGAAAAAACAGAGGCCGACGCGATTTGTTTTTCCGCTCACAAGATGTACGCGCCGTCCTTGGGTGTGATTGTTATGCGACGCGATCTCCTACCGCGCATCGAAACATCGTTCATCGGTGGTGGTATGGTCGATGATGTAACGGACGAAAAAAACTTTATTTTGTCGGCCGATAGTCCCGATCATGCGTATACTAAATTCGAAGCCGGCCTGCAGGCGTGGGGCGAAATTATCGCGCTAGGTGCTGCTATCGAATGGTTGGAAAAAGTCAAAAAATCCTCGCGCATTGAGGAATATTCTGAACGTTTATACCAAATTCTAACGGATACACCGGGTATCAACGTTGTCAATCACGCGCCGACGCCGACGATTAGTTGGTATCACGATCGAATAGATGCGCATCTCTTGTCCGAAGCACTATCCGATCAAGGTATTATGACCCGCAGCGGCTATTTCTGTTGTCATTATTATCTCGATAAAGTGAAACATTATCCACCGTTGGTCCGCATGAGTCTCGGTTTACATAACAAATCCACCGATATTGATCAGATAGCCGCCATACTTATCAAATTATCGTGCTAATATTTTACATCCCATCCCCATTATGCTAAACTGGGGTTGTGGAGGGGCGTAAGGTGTTTAAGTTAGTAATCATTCGACCCGAGGTTGGTGTGCGTGTTACCGCCGCTACTCTTTTGGTGGTGTTGGTCATGTTAGGTGGTTTTTTCTTGTTTTGGGATAATGAATCTGCAGTAGCTGATCCTGTTGGGGCGGTCGAAAATACTGATGTTGTTCTTCGGGTTAATTCGGTGATTTCTTTGGCTGTTGAATCGTGTGATACTGGTGCGGCCGATTACCAAACTACCACTCATGTTACTGTTCAACCCGGACGTCAAAGTAGTCAGTGTCAGAACGTCGCTGTCAACACTAACGCGAGTGGCGGTTACAGTTTGACCATGTATGCGCATAACAGTAATTTGACGCATACCACAATTACTCCCAGTCCGCCAGTTATCCCATCGACTGCGGCCGCGATGACTAGCCCAGCAGCTTTGGCAGATACCACAACTGGTACTTGGGGATTTGCAGTACCTAAAAGTCAGACTAAGGCGGCGAAACTTTACGGTTGTTTTAACCCCAGTGCGACAGTTGCGTGTCCCAGTGGTTCGGGTTTCGATAACACTTATACCATTGAGAATAACGTCGCGAGTTCTGTTTCTAAGTATGCCGCTTTCCCAACATCGACCACCACGCTGGCGCAAACCAATCAGTTTACAGTTGGTGCTGACATCTACACGTTATATTTCGCCACGCGTATTCCTTTTAATAAGTTGGGGGGTAAGTACGCTACAACCATCACTTACACAGCGGTGGGCGAAGAGTTACCTGAACCAATCCCAGCCCCATCCCTAGATTTTATTACTAAAACTACCGCTATTGTGCCTAACTTTGCTAGTACTATCGCGCCGAGCGGCAACGGTGCTGGGACTAACGGTCCGCAATTTAGCATATACGGCTCTGGTTTTGGATCATCACCAATAGTTACGATTGGTGGAAAACCCTGTACTGATGTAATAGTTAATTCTACAGGTACAGTTATGACTTGTACTGGTCCGGTATCTGGCCTACTTGATGGTGAACAGAGAACTGTCATTAATGGTACAGATGCTGGTAATGATTACGCGGTTTGGTACACATCGTTTAACTTTCCAACCCTACAATCTCTCACTACTGCCGGCACTTGTCTCGGCACCGCTGCTAACCCAGTCATTTACCGAGATTCCCGCGACAGTCAACTCTATTACGTAGCAAAATTGTTAGATAACAAGTGTTGGATGCTGGACAACCTGAAGTATAAACCTAATGGGGATACGAGCGGGACGGTAACGCCCAACTTCTCGGCTACGCAAGTGGCGAGTGCTGGAGGGTATCTAACTCAAAACGGAACATCTACCTCTACGTATCCTAACCAAGATTCCGCCAAGTATATTGATCCGATTTCTGTTGCATATTGCCGCGGTAAAACGGATATTAGTCCACAAAACATCACTAAATGTGGGCTGTTATATAACTTCTATACCGCTACCGCTGGTACCGCTTCACAATCTCAAACTACCCAGGGCTCAATTGCTTCAGGTTCTATCTGTCCAGCTAATTGGCATTTACCAACTGGATATAATACTAGTAGTGTATTCAGTGCTCTAGATATAGCTTATGGCGGTAATGGAGATTATCAAATTAGCACGCCAGCTCAATTAGCCACTCTATGGCACCATACGGGTGCTTGGCGAGGTGTTTTCACCGGCTACTATAATTCTGCTTTTTCTAACCAGGGTATTAGCGGCTTCAGCAGCTACTGGACCTCGTCGGTCTATAATGCTGCGAGCGCCTATCGGGTCTTGTTCGCTACTGACTACGTCTATCCTGGTACGGCCAATGCGTATCGATACAACGGTCTCGGTGTTCGGTGTGTTAATTAACTTGACCCCCACGAACTTTTCGGGTAGAATGGACGGAAGTAACTTTTAGAGGGGAAAAACGTTGAACTGGAAAACAATTTTCAAATCATTCAAAAATAGCGACATGCGAAATCGCGTGTTAGCGGTGCTTGGGATTATTATCGTTTACCGTTTTATGGCACACATCCCAGTGCCGCTGGCTGAACCGACTGAATTAAAAGATATCATGAATTCGGCGATTGAGAGTAACTCGTTTGGTGGATTTCTTAATTTACTTAGTGGTGGTGCGCTCGCGTCGTTTTCGATTATGTTAGTTGGTTTAGCGCCGTATATTACATCTTCGATTATTTCGCAACTTTTGACGAAAGCTGTGCCGAAACTCGAAGAAATGCACAAGGATGGCGAATCTGGTCGTCGCAAAATCAACCAGTGGACACGCGTTATCGCTTTGCCGTTAGCGGTTTTACAATCAGTCGCTTATATCTTTATCCTGCGTCAAACAGTATTATCGGGAGCTTCGACGATTACTGATATGTCAATGAATCAGTGGGTTGTCGCGGTATCGGCCATGACTGCTGGCGCGATAATGTTGATGTGGCTCGGCGAAATTATCACCGAAAAGGGTATCGGCAACGGTATCAGCTTACTGATCTTTGCTGGTATTATTTCGCAATTGCCCAACACGCTTGGCGCGCTAGGATCATCGTTATTTTCGGTTGAAACCGCCGACCAAGCTTTTCATATGTTTAACTGGTTCACGATTCCGTGGCTCAATCACACAGCAGTAATATTGATATCGATTGTTGGAGTAATCGCTCTCCTTGTTCTGTATCTGTTAGTTAAGATAAATGAAGGTCAACGCATCATCACCATCAATTATGCCAAGCGCATCCACGGCAACAGCGCCTATGGTGGTATTAAATCAATCCTACCGATCAAGTTAATCACTGCGGGTGTTATCCCAGTGATTTTCGCAGTAGCATTCCTCGCGTTACCAGCTTTTGTTGGACAATTGCTGGTGGCGACGGGCAACAATGTTGAATTGGGACAGAACTTGATTATTTGGTTTCAACGGTCCAGCGCTAATACGCTCGGTATGGCCAACGAATGGACACAGTGGATTTATCCAGTTTCCTATTTTGTGCTAGTGGTAGCGTTCACTTACTTTTACACATCAATCGTTTTTAACTCAAGAGAAATCGCCGAGAATTTACAAAAGCAAGGTGGTTTTATCGACGGAGTTCGTCCGGGCAAACAAACTGAGAAATATCTCTCGCGGATCGTCACTCGCCTGACGCTGTTCGGCTCGCTAGCACTCGGCTTGATTGCAGTGCTACCGTTTATCTTTGAGTACGTTTTTGTGTCACTTGGTTTGGGTGATGCAGCTTCGATGTTAGCTATTGGGGGGACGGGATTACTAATTGTTGTTAGTGTAGCTCTAGAAAGTATTCGTCAACTTAGCTCGCGGGCTTTGATGGTGACTTATGATGAATATAAATGAAAAAGACAATCATCTCGCCATTGGTCACCACGAAAATTCGTCTGGCCGAATGATGAAACGTATCATAACGGGCGTGCTGGTTTTGTTAATGTTGGGAATAGTTGGTTATCTGATCGCTCAGCACTTTTTAACAGAAACGCGCCAAGAAGAATTATTTCGACAACATTTCAATGAATTAGCTATTTCGACAACTCCAATTTCTAAGGAACAACGTGATGAGTACCAAGTTGCACCTGATCGACCGCGTTATATTTACATTCCGACTATTAGTGTGAACCAAGCGCGTGTTCTGGCTCTGGGACTCAAAGCGGCTGGCGTAGACGGTCGGCAACAACTCGACGTTCCGAAAAACATCGACGATGTTGGTTGGTACGATTGCGGGATTAATCCTGTGGCGAAAAAACGTTGTGATCAACCAACCCTACCGGGGGCGGGTGACACAGAAACGGCGGCGATGCTGACTGGACACACTTGTTTTTCCCGTTCAATGAGTTGTGTCTTTGATAAACTTTCCAGATTAAAACGCGGCGATACTATAACAATTGAGCTCGGTAGTGGTGAAAAGATCAATTATGTTGTTCATCAAGTCGAAATCCTCAAACTAACCGACGTCGACATGGCCAAAGCGATGCGACCAATCGAACCAAATAAAGAAGGTTTAACGTTGATTACTTGTGCCGGCACTTACCGAGGAGCTGTCGATGCGGATGGTGTACCAACCGCCGACAAACGTGTGTTGGTTTATGCGGTGCGGGTGGGAGAATAGGCCGCGACCAGCTTATTCTTAGGTTTCCCTGGTTCTCTCGACCTTGCGAATCTGCCGCTCTTCTAACCAAAAAATAGTTTTAATACAAAGCAGCATCGGGCTTTCGAACACCACAGTCATTACTTTTTCACCCAAAATTTTATACGCAATGCCAGTCAGTTTGGTCGAAGCGCGAACGAAAAACTGATCGTGCCAACTACTGGCGAAGTGGTGGATACCTCGCGTTTGAGTAGTCATCTGGAGGCGGCCAGTCGCGTAGTGCTTGGGCGAAAAAACGTGACGCTCAAAAATTGCAAAACCGTTCTTTTCCTGAGTGCAACCATTCAATTTAACACCGTAAGTTTGCCCGGCAAGCACACCCAGGCAAGAGAAAGTTTTCATAGTATTCCCCGCACTAATTTTACCGCGCACTGTATCGTAACGCCGCCAGACCCTCTGAATAAAGGTCGAACCAGCGACCGTACCAAGAATCGACGACCCAGTCCAATGATTCGAATCATAACTCAAAAACGCTTCGTACTGCAACAGATCATCCAGCGGTCGCAAGAGCTCCATGTCGGTGTCAAGATAAATGCCACCCTCGGCTTTGAGCACGTGGATACGAATAACATCAGCAACCAGGGCAAACCTCTTGGCCTTGTAGGCCTCGCGCGTCCAATAATTTGACTCTATATCGAAATTTTTTTCGTTCCAAAGTTTAATTTCGTAATCCGGATGCAACTTTCGCCAGTGGTTAATTCTCTTCTTGTCAGCTTCCGGCAAAGGCTTGTCGCCGACCCAAATATAGTGAATTTTTCGCGGAATTCTCTCGACGGATTTCTTGGGGGGGGGCAGGGGCAGGGACACGGGCATGAGAGCATTATAACGGAAAACTCCCACTATTACAACCCAACGACCAGCAAACACCCCATTGACTTTAAAGAGCGCTTGTGCTAATATGCTGGTAATCGCACCGAGCGAACAAGTTTGGTGTAAGTTCTATTTAGGGGTTGCATCGAAATGGTTTTTGCTGTATAATCTACAACCGTAGTTAATATGACCAGCGAAAAGGAAGTCATCAAGATGGTTGGTGTTGTGGTGGAAACTCTGCCGAGCGCCCAGTTTCGTGTCGAACTTGAAAACGGTCATACAATTATCGCCCACGTGTCAGGAAAGATGCGCAAGCACTACATACGGTTAGTGCCGGGAGATAAAGTCGAGGTCGAG
>WQTP01000012.1 GCA_009786195.1 Candidatus Saccharimonadota bacterium | reverse complement strand
TGTTAAGTTCTGGTCTTTCCTTACCCATATCATAACCAAGGTTATGAGCGATTGATGACGCAGGGGAGCTGACCAGACTGCTCCACCCCGCGATAGAACTTGTATATTCTATCAAAACACGCCCAAAAGTACAAGTACCGAATCGAATAACCAGAACAATTCACTTCTTGACATCAATTAATTATGCCAATACCAATTTTCGCCAGCTTTAGTATAACGTTAGCTGTTCCAGCTGGGACTAAATCTTCCCAACATTCACCCGAGCGAATCCGGCGGCGAATTTCCGTGCCGCTGTCGCCAAAATCTTGTTCGGGCAGGCTGACAACTTTATACCCTTCATCCAAATATTGCTTTTCTTTCGCTCTGTTGTGTTCGTCTTTACCAACGATAAAAATTGTCAATAACGATTTATCGGGTACTGCTTCATTGACATCGAGCCCGCTATTAGCCAGATTAGGCACGAAGATTATTTTGCTAACATCCACACCTACGCTTGTCAGTCCTTCGGAAATCATTAGTTCCCGCGCCCACATGGGCCAAGGATTATTTTCCGGAGCGCGTGTAGATTCAAACTCTTTAGCTGCAGTTAAGTTCTTCGTCATTGTTTCGTCTAGTTCGGCGGGAATTCTGAATGGATTCGATAATCCAATTACTAACTTATCTACATGTTTCAAGGCTTCCTTAACAACAGACATGTGACCCAGATGAAATGGCTGAAATCGACCATGAAAATATCCTAGTCTAGGAAACGTTTCCTTCCTCTTGACTATGTACGGATTATTTCGCATATTCGGTCGCCCGAGTTTCGCGAATCACGTTGACCTTGATTGTACCGGGGTATTGCATGGTTGATTCGATTTTGTTGGCGATATCGCGAGCCATTTTGATGGCGGACAGATCGTCGATTTTCTCTGGTTTGACGATAACACGCACTTCGCGACCGGCACTGATGGCGTAGGCTTTATCAATTCCTTCAAAGGATGTCGCAACATTTTCCAAATCTTTCATGCGCTCGACGAAATTCTCGGCCGAGATATTTCGCGCACCCGGACGCGCTGCAGATAATGCGTCACAAACGCGAACGATGACCGCCTCTGGCGTGGTGGCTTCGATATCGTCGTGGTGTGCTTCGATGGCGTGGGCGATGGCTTCGCTCATGCCGTATTTGCGCGCTAGTTCTGCGCCAATGTGATGATGTTTTCCTTCGATGCGATGCGTGACGGCTTTACCAACGTCGTGCAGAAGCGTCGCAATTTTCACCGTGCGTACATCAACACCAACTTCTTCGGCAATTACGCCAGCCAATTGCGCCATTTCCGTCGAATGTTTAAGGACGTTCTGACCATAGCTGGTGCGGAATTTCAGCTCACCGAGCAATCGCAACATCTCCGGCGGGATACCAACGACGCCGACTTCGCGAGCAGCATCTTCGCCAGCACGAACGACTTCCTTGTCGATTTGTTTGCCGGCCTTTTCAACAACTTCCTCGATGCGAGCGGGATGAATGCGACCGTCCTTCATCAACATTTCCAATGATAATCGCGCGGTTTGACGACGCACTGGATCAAAACTCGACAGGATAATCATGCCCGGAGTATCATCAACCAAAATGTCGACGCCGGTGGCATGTTGGAGCGCCTGAATGTTGCGACCCTCTTTGCCGATAATGCGACCTTTCATTTCCTCGTCAGGCAGCTCCACCGCTGTGACCGTTCGCTCGCTCGTGACGTCCGACGCCATGCGTTCCATAGCGGTCAAAATCACCATCTGCGCTTTTTCTTCGGCGGTGTCTTCGGCTTCTTTTTGTAGTTTCGACACCAGACCGGTCAAATCGGTTTTTAAATCGCGTTCGGTCATCGCCATCAATTTTTCGGCGGCCTCTGTCTTGGAAAGTTTAGCGATTTTTTCTAATTTTTCCTGTTGTTTATCGCGAATATCGCGCACTTCGTCTTTCAATTTTTCCAAATCACCTTCCGTGGAACGAATTTTCTCAGCACGTTTGTCCAAATCTTCAATTTTTTTGACAATCGAAGCTTCACGCTCTGCCACGCGCTCTTCGTTCTTCTTGACTTCGCGACGCATTTCGTCGGTTTCTTTTTTGGCGGTTTCGCTAGCTTTTAGCACGATTTCGCTAGCTTTGTTTTGGGCGTTAGCCAAAATTTTATCCGCTTTGGCACCTTTCTGCGCATTTTGAACCTTGGTTGCAGCAAACACGCCTCCGCCGCCGATCAATAGGCCGACCACTGCTAATATTACCTCTAACATATTTTCCTTCCCGCCGCCCGCTCCGGACTTTTTTCGCCCTCGCTCACACTGGCTGGGGCGTCGTCCGCGGCGCGCGGACTATTACACGTTAATCAAGAGTCATTATTGACTGCGTTATTAATTATATCACGAATTGTTAATTCAAAGGAAATTATTTTTTCGGCGTGGTGATACGCGGTGGCGCGCCATATTCGGGCAGGACGATTTTGTCATTTTGCCCGTCGGTCAATTTCTTTAAGCCACTCGCCAGCCAATTATCGCCAGTCGCACCGACAACCGGGATTTCTCGACCGTAGGCAATAGCGTTAGCGGTCGTGATGCCGATGCGCAGACCCGTGAACGAACCTGGCCCGCGAAAAACAATCACGCCCGTCAAATCTTCCCATTTCTTTGCAGGGCCGTTCCTTGCAAAGAGTTTTTCGATTTCGCCGAACAAATCTCGCGCCAAATTCCGCTCGGCGTTCCAAACTTTTTTATTCACGATTTTGCCATTGTCATCCAATAAACAAATTTCCGTCGGATTATCAGAAGTTTTGAGTGCAAGAATCATGCGTCTATCATAACACGAATTTTGGAAAAGTTTTTACCGGACAAACCATCGATTGAAACGCTTTCGAAATTAAAGTCAGCATTCGCCAGCTGATTCGACGATAGAATTGCCATGTCAAAACTATCGCCTTTTGGTTTTAGCGCGCCGACACCAACCCAGAATTTCATGATTGAAGTTTTGGTTGTGCCAATAATGAGTCGCCCCATCGGAGGGCGACTGGCCAGAGCGTCAAAAACACCGTCTCTACGATAATATGGGCGGCGGCGGCTTATTCCCATATATGCATCATGGATGTGTTGAATTTCTTCACGCCAAAACGCATCTTCTTTCTGATTGCGCGAGGTGCACACATTTAGTTCTATCGTAGCAATCTGCTCAGCAGTTAATTTTTTCGGCATTTCAGTTTCAGCCAAGCTTTTTTCTAAATCTTCTAAAAACTCGTCGTGGGTGCCATATAGGTCGCCGACCCGCTTGAAAGAAATCTGCAAATTTTTTGGAGTAAATTGTGAAATGAAGTCTATCAACTTCTGCAGGCTCTCACGATATTTAATTAAGTCTTCTGGTGGAATATTATTCATTATTGGCACAATTACGTCGTCTAGTACAAGCTCGAACTCCACACCAGCAGGATATATTCCACAAACTGGCTTTAGCCATTTTACGCAATATATCAAGAAAAATAGCTCTGCGAAGTCAACTTCGGGCGTCTCGTCAAGTCGCCACAGTTTGTAGCCACCAAACACATATTTTATCTGGATTGATTCGTTGTTCGCAACACGGGAATGAACGTCATTATTAATCTTCGCACGCTCTTCCTCCGACACTGCGTATTTACGAAACTTCTTTGACAGAATCAAACGCACAATTTCGTCTTCTAACCCCCCCCCGCTAAATTCCGGCAGGTCGAGTGGCTCTTTGAGCGCCTGAAGTTTGTCGACGATAAAATCTTGTGCTGTCATAATTTCCTCTTGGAGATGCAGGATAGGCACTACGCTATCGTCTGCTTTTCTTCCGAAAAGCCGCCTGTTCTCGACCACCGCATCAGAAATATTATATCATGAAATAGCTACGCTGGAATTTTTATTTCCACTTCGCGACCCTCGTCTGGCAAGTATGTAATTTTTACAACGATGCGTTCGGGTGGTAGGACGTCGCGCACACTTTCGCCCCATTCGACCACCGTGATATTTTTCGGGTCGTGTAAACTCTCGGCGATTTCTATGGTCATGATTCCGGCCTCATGTAACCGATAAAAATCGTAATGGTTCAACGTCAACCTGTTGCGGCATTGGTAATTGCGATTGATGGTGAACGACGGCGATTGCACATCGTCGGTTACACCCAGGCCGTGCGCCAATCCTTTGACGAAAGTTGTTTTGCCTGCGCCAACGTCACCAATTAATTCAAAGATTTCGCCACCCTGTAACGTTCGACCAATTTTCGCGCCCAAATCTCGCATTTCTTTGTCCGATAAAACCTTCATCGTTCCATTTTACCATGAAAAATGTTACAATGAGTTTATGCTTTTGACGATCAAGAACATGCTCGGTGCATCAGTGATGTCGCTGCAAACCGGCCAGCCGTTGGCAAAATTGAGCGCGCCGATTGTGAATCCGCACAATCTCAAAATTGTGGCGTTTTATGTCACCGGACCGATGGTTGATTTCACGCCGGCGGTGTTGTTTTCCGAAGACATTCGCGAGTTCGGCGAAATGGGCGCGATTGTTGATTCGTCGGATAATATTTTGTCGCCCGAAGGTATGGTGCGCCTGGGTGAAGTGATCTCGTACGGTTTCACGTTGGATGGTATTCACGTCGTCGATGAACAAAATCACAAATTGGGTCGTGTTGAAAATTATACTTTGAATCCCGAAGATTTTATGATCCAGCAACTGTATTTGAAACCAACGCTAATGAAAAGTTTGGCGGTGGCGCACTTGACCATTAATCGTAAGCAAATCGTCGCTATTGATAACGATAAAATCACAGTCAAGACACCAACCGTTCGCGAAAAAGCCGTCAAGACCACCAAGGTGACAGCCAGTCCGGACGCCGTTCCGTTTGAAAATCCGTTTCGAAAACCGAAACCAGCCGAGCAGCCAGCTGAGACTAAAAACTAACCCAGTCCAAACAACTCTTTGAAATTAATATCAGCTGTAACTTTGGATTACTGGCAATACAAAATCAAACAATGGCGAATCAGCTTTTGCGAGTTTCAGACTGTCATCGCGAACCGCTCGCTCAATTTGGTCGATATCGTACCAATCAGCAGCCATTACTTCTCTATCGCTAAAATTCATTTTTAGATCACCATTAACGCGGTAAGCATAAATAAAATGCAACTCCAATTCCGCCGGCTTGCGCCAAGTGTTAGTTAATGGTAAAGCACCCAAAAATAACAAATCACCAGGATCAATAATTAAACTGAGTTCCTCTTTCATCTCGCGTACAGCTGTTTCGATCGGTTGTTCACCAAAGTCAATATGTCCAGCCGCAGAAACATCCAAATATCCCGGCCAAAGGGATTTGTCTTTAGCGCGAGTTTGCAATAGAATTTGCCGTGATTTTCCATTGTCACGCCATAACCAAATCTCGCCACAACCATGCATTTGATCACTCGGGATGGGCTGACCATAAGAAGCTGGCGCGTCCACCGGCTGACCGTTTAGATGATAATTTTGCCATGATTCTTTATGCATTGTTATCCTCCTTTAGCGTCGCTTTTATTTTATCATAAGAAAATCCTTGTCGCGCCAGATATGCGATGAGTTTTTGTTCGTCCGTATAGTGACTGCGTTTTTTCGCGATTAAGTTTTTTAGCGCCGTCATTTCGTCGAAATCTTCGGACTCAATTAAAACTTTTTCAATGATTTCTGGTGCGATGCCTTTTTTTCGTAGTTCCAATTTCATTTTGCGCGTTGAGTAATTTCTTAGATTCGCCCGTGAACGGACGAAACTTTCGGCGAATTTTTCGTCGTTCAGAAATCCCCGTTCACGCAAACGTTCGATTACTTTCTCCACATTTTCTTCCGACCATTTTTTCCGCCACGCGTAATCGCGAATTTCTTTTTCCGATCTGAGTCGTCGGCTAATCAAATCAACCGCGCGAATGTAATTTTTGCCGAAATCCGATTCTGTTTTCAATTCATTTAAACGATCATCGGAAATTTCATCACCTTTTTTTAAACTCAATTTCACCAATTGCGCTTCGTCCAAACTGAATGAAAATTTTTCGTCAACAAAAACATTGTAACGACCCGCGGTTTTGACGGCTGGCGCGATTTTGGTGATTTTCATTAGCGATTATCACCCTCGGCGCGTTGGACGTTGCGTTTTTTCCGGTCGGCCAATTTTGCCAGATTCTGCTTGGCAATATCGCCAAAACTCAAGCCCAAACTCTCCGCGAAAGTTGCCAAATACCACAGCACATCACCGATTTCTTTACCAAGATTCGCTTTGTCTTCGTCGGTCAATTCACCGTTGAAATACCCGAGGATTTTCTTGTATTTGTCGGCGACTTCGCCCGCTTCACCGGCAATGCCGAGTGCTAAAATTGCGCGATCAACTTTGACCACTGGGTCGGCAATTTTGGTCGTCATAGCCAGTTTCTGATATTCGTCAAAAGTCATTTATTCTTCCTCGGATTTCAATTTATCGCGAACTTTCTTGTCGATTTCGGCCAAAACTTTCGGATTATCTTTCAAATATTGTTTGGCGGCTTCGCGACCTTGACCAATATTTTCATCACCGTATTTGTAAAATGCGCCGGATTTCGCCACCACGTCGTGCACGACCGCCAGGTCCAGAACATCACCAGTCGCGGAAATTCCTTCGTTATACATGATGTCAAATTCGGCCACGCGGAACGGTGGGGCAATTTTATTCTTGACGACTTTGACTTTGACGCGGTTGCCGATGACATCTTCGCCGGCTTTAATTTGGCCAATTCGTCGGATATCAATGCGTTGGCTGGCATAGAATTTCAGCGCATTACCGCCGGTTGTGGTTTCAGGATTGCCGAACATCACGCCAATTTTCATGCGAATTTGGTTGATAAAGACGACCGTTGCTTTGCTTTTATTGATGATACCAGTAAGTTTTCGAAGCGCTTGGGACATCAAGCGGGCCTGTAGACCCGGCAAGCTGTCACCCATGTCGCCGTCAATTTCCGCCTGGGGAACCAGCGCAGCCACGCTGTCCAACACAATGATATCAACCGCATTAGAGCGCACCAAAGTTTCCACGATTTCCAACGCCTGTTCGCCGTTGTCGGGCTGGCTGACGAGCAAATTGGTCGTGTCCACACCCAGTTTTTTGGAATATTGCGGATCGAGCGCGTGTTCGGCGTCGATGAATGCCGCTGTACCGCCATTTTTCTGTACCTCGGCGACCGCGTGGAGCGCCAATGTGGTTTTGCCGGACGATTCCGGACCATAGATTTCGACAATGCGCCCTTTAGGGTAACCGCCACCGAGCGCGATGTCCAACGACAATGTGCCGGATGGAACTGTTTCGACGTTGATTCTATACGCATCGCCCAATTTCATAATCGAACCATCACCGAACTGCTTGGTGATTTGGTCAACTGCCAACCCCAACGCCGCGGTTTTGCCTGCGCTGTCCTCGTTCTTCTCGGCCATGGTTTTAGTTGCTTTCTTTACCATACTTTATCCTTTCTTTTTGCAAGGACGTTCCTTGCAAAGAATTTAGTTACATAACCATAATACAGGATAGTTCTACAAAAACTGTCCTTTCCTTTGCAAGGTACGACCCTGCAAGACTGTTATGTTAAAAATATTGAGTTATCATCATCTTTGCAAGGACGTTCCTTGCAAGAAGAATTTTAATATTCGCCAATTTCGCGCTTGAACTTATCATTTGCGCGCTTGACGTCTTCGTAATCATCCACATAATCCAGGTATGCTTTTTTGGATGGGAACAGGCCTAGAATAAAGTTAGTTGTTATCCATTCGCGCGGCTCGTACACAAAATCACTATAACTACTACGATCCCAGACCCGATAACCAACCGGATTGAGGTGAATGTAACGCGACACGTGCGTCAGCTGTGCGTCGTTGGTAATTCGCACCGCTTTGTAACGCGACTCAAACACCGGCCCGCCTCGCTTGTATTTGCGATTAAAATACATGGCATAGCTGGTTAAGACACTACGCATCATCTTTTCGATATTACCTTGATCC
>WQTP01000011.1 GCA_009786195.1 Candidatus Saccharimonadota bacterium | reverse complement strand
TCTAATGTATGCTTTTATCTTGTCAATAGCAGTGGCGGGGGGGGGGTGTGGTATTTGATAAGTTCTCAGTCATAGTGCGAACATTGTAACAAATAATTTACAAATAGTCAATACTATTTTTACAAAACTGCTTCAACCGCGGCCCATTCGGCCTCGCGGTTATCTTCGGGGATGATGATGGAAACTTGGTCGCCGATGCGAGCTTTGAAAAATGTCACGGACGCTAGTAAAACGCGGAATTCTTTACCGCCGGCCTCAACGTAGTACGCGCCATCGTGCTGCACTAATGTACCAATCAATTGGCGACGCGCCACTGGACCGATTTGTTTGTAAATGAATGAACCGTCGTCGGCGATGGTTAGTTTCAAAATATCACCCTCGACCAACTTGGATTTGCTTGCGTAATTAGCCGGCACTGGGTAGGCTTTGCCATCGGCGTCGTGCATGGTTTGACCGTCAAAAACACCTTCAATAACTTTACCAGCGACTTCTTCGGAAGTTCGCTTGGGTAGTTCGTCGTCACCGACCATGCTATATAATAATTCTTTTGCGGCGGCTAAATTAGTTTCGGCTTCGCCCAGCAACGCACGCAAACGCTTGGCCTGTTTTTCTGGCAGGAGTATGTCGTTATCGTTCTCGCTCATCAGACTTCTCTCGCTTTCTGTCTGTATATTAAGTTCGTATCCGGTGACATTATACTCCTAGGTCAATTTCAAGTCAACAACGATTTTTTCCACAATATTTTTAGAGGCCGCGAACGAAAACGTTGTTTTTTTGAGGCATATAGTTGCAGGAAAAGCAAAAACCGCCCGTTTAGTGGGCGGTTTTCGTACAATTCGGGCGTGTTGATTAGACGAGTTCGACAGTTGCACCGGCCTCTTCCAAGGTTTTCTTGGCGGTTTCGGCTTCGTCTTTGCTGACTTTTTCCTTGACTGGGGCTGGGGCGCCATCGACGATCGCTTTGGCTTCGCCGAGGCCGAGGCCGGTGATTTCTTTGACGGCTTTGATGACCGCGACTTTTTGGGCGCCGGCGTCCTTCAATTGGACGGTGTATTCACTCTTTTCGTCGGCGACCGCTGCACCCGCATCAGCACCACCGGCGGCTGGTCCGGCTACGGCTACAGCGGCGGCGGCTGGCTCGATGCCATATTCGTCCTTTAGAATGTTTTTCAGTTCGTTGACTTCTAGAACCGTCAACGTGGTTAGTTCTTTGGCAATTTTCTTGATGTCTGCCATGGTAATCTCCTTCTTGATTAGAATTATGAATTAATTGGTTGCTTTTACTTCTAGTGCGTTCAAGATTCCACCCAGCGGGTTGAGTGCGTTCAGCACGTCGTTAAGTGGTGAATCCAGGGTTGCAATCACCTGCGCGATCAGCTCGTTCTTGCTCGGCAGTTTCGCCAGCGCGGTTGTTTCTTCGCGATCGAGGTTCGTGCCCTCGCCGCTAAACGCGCCAACAATCTGCAGCTCGGGGTGAGTTTTCGCAAACTCGGCGAGCACTTGCGCGGGCGCAACTTCGTCATCGGCGGAAAAGGCGTACAGAATCTGCCCTTTCAGCGCGTCGGTCGAAGTGTTTTTGAGCACGTCAATTTGCGACATAGCGACCCGAACCAAGCGGTTTTTGACCACTTTGATTTGGACGTTTTGTTCGCGCGCGTCGCGCCGCAGAACCTGTAAATCCTTGACGGAAACACCAGTATATGCTGCGAACACAGCCATTTTGGCGTCGCTCAAAATCTGTTGTAATTCAGCAACCAAAGTCTGTTTTTTATCGCGACTAATCGCCATAATATTTCTCCTTTGGTTAAGTTAAAATTCACCCGAATTGTTAATGTTCGCGAAATCAACTTAAGAGAATTTTATCTCGGTAGCATAATTAAGGTCGCCCCGCTACTGTCTTTGATAACGCTACGGGGTATTGTAGCAGAAAATGGTTAGTTGTGCAATACTACATCTTAAGTTGCGGTGGATACGCAACTACTCACAGCTATTGAACCAACTGCTTCAGCGAACCAAGAGTTAATTTGGCGTAAATACTCGAGACCACTCTTTCCATCACCAAATATGCCAATTTTTGAAAGTTGCTCACGTCGCGCACCAATACCGACCAAATGTTCCCAATTTTCGTTGTCATCGTCAGGAGTCTCATGGCGTCGGTGATTAGCGCGACCGCTCTGTTCGTTTTGACGCATCCGGCGAGTTTTGACCTGGATTTCGACTGGCACGTCATGAAATAGACCAGTGACTTTTACGGTGTGAAAATCAGCATTTGTTTCGGCACGGTCAGAATTAGTACTAATGTGTTGTATATTGTCACCTAAAATGTCATGAATAACTTCCTTGAAATGTTCTATAAAATCTGACATACCTTCAATAGATATCGCGCCAAAATTACCGAGTGAAGTACGTGATGTACTCGGTTCTGGCCTGAAAGGTGAACTCGTATCCTCAAAACTCTCGTTCGTTTTGGAAATCATGTAATGCCAAATTTGCTCCATTTGTTCATATGGATTGGTCTGATCTTCGCCCAATTCTGCGTCAACGATTTCTGATGAGGGGTTGTACTCATCAGTTATAAATGTAAAAGCCATACTATCCAAAACCTTAGCGCCGCCGCGTATCTTTTGTGCTCGTGCGCCAACACTCTTAACGCGCATTTCCACGCTAAACTCTTTGCCGACAGCATCGCGCACATGATACATGCGTGAATGTAGGTTGTAAGCCTTTTCATTTTCAGTAACAGGTTTTTCGGAGATGATTTCGATGCCAAAATAGTTAATAACTTCACGTGCCACCTGGTCAATTTGTTCTGATGTGCCGAGTTTCTCTACCTCCCCTTCGGCTTGCCGAATTAAGTCTTCGCGCCCACCGTTCGTGTACCTGATTCGAACAGAAGCAGTTTTGAGAGCATCAGCTAATCGGTCAAAATCAAGTAGTCTACAAATCGGTACTAATAAACTCTCCGCTAAAATACACTGCCGAAACAAAGTCCGCTCGTCAATACCCTCTGGAGGATCGGTCAACGCATCAAGCATGTATGTAGCAGCAATCAGGGGCGACTCAATCTGGATTTCATCACAAAAATCAGCCAGATCTAAGTTAGAAACAATAACTGGATCAGCTAACCAAGTTTCGTTATTAATTTTCCCAACATTTACTTCTTGTAAAATATCACGTGTGCGGTTTTTGGCGGGTTTCCTCTTTTGCGATGGCAGCTTTGGTAAACTAGGCGAATTCTCTGAAATTTCCGGATAAAGTTCTGGAAATTTATCTTTCCAAAACTGCTCAATCTTTGGTTTGTCTGATAGAATCTGTGCAGTATAATGTACTTCACTGAACGCCGGTTCTTTTAGATCAGGGTCGTCCAAAAGAGGAGCATACTTTACATCAAGGTACTCTTTAATTGCACGATACTCAGCCAATACCAACCTATTAGGTTCTGAAATACTATGAACCAAACTCCAGAGCTGCAGCACGTCGGGTACTTGAGGGTTCATTCCATCACCACAAAGATCTCGCAATATTTCTGCACATCGCGATGCTCGCTCCACACGGTCAGCATAAGTTTTGGTATTACTCCCGGAAAAATATTTTTCATAAGCACACCGAACTTCTGGACACATCTGCTCGACAGTGCCACGAATGTGATCTCTGTAGGCAAGCTGTCCCCAATAAAACCTTGCATCTCTTTCAGAGCCAGCACCGAGTGTTGTAGACATAATGGGTAGGTATTATAAGCTATTCTATCAAAATAGTCAAGCTCTAGTACTTTCCGTCATCAATCCACTTCTTTATTTCCTCGCTAATATCTTCAACAGTGCGCATCTTCCCCGCTGTTTCGTCCCAACAATCGATCGGGTGGAAATTTCCGGGGTATAATTCGACTAATTCGCGATAAGCTGCGGTGGCGTTTTGCAGGTGGGTCAAATCAGCTTCATGAATATCACGTTTTTTGTCGGTGTAATTACGGGCGGCCTTTTTGTCCACGTTAGTTTGGGCTGCGCTTTCTGGCAAAAGTAGCACCAAGTTCAAATCGGGTTTTGGAATACCAAACTGATTAAATTCCAACTCCAATTGCTCGTCATAGAATTTCCGACGCGCGGATTTATCAAGTATTTTCCCACCCTGATGCGCCAAATTCGACGCGACGTAACGATTCGACACAATCACGCCATCCGGATTTTTCCGCATGAATTTTTCGATATCTGGTTTGGCCTGCCAGCGGTCGAATGCGTACAACATAGCGGCCAAATCTGGAGCGACGTCCGTGCCGTATTCACCGTTCAAATAGCGCGTGACGTACATAGCGCTCGGTTTGTCGTAGCGCGGAAAATCGAGACCCAAAACCGTTTTGCCCTGTGCGCGCAAAACCTCCACCAACAAATCAAACTGAGTTTTCTTACCCGTCCCATCCGCACCCTCAATGACAATGAATTTGCCTTTCATATTATTATTCTACACAAAATAATGTTACAATGGAAGTATGAAAAGAGTGAGGGCTATGATTGTTGCCTATGCAACCAATCGTGTTATCGGCGACCATGGTGCGATTCCGTGGATGGGGCGGATGCCGGTCGATATGCGACGAGTGCGCGAGCTGACCGCGAATCAGGCGATTATTATGGGGTTGAATACTTTCTATTCAATCGGCAGACCGCTGTCCGGTCGACAAAATATTGTACTTACGAGTAAGAATTTTGTGTCTGATGGTGTCAAAGTAGCGAACAGTCTGGACGAGGCATTTGCGCTGGTCGAACCCGATCGAGTACCGTTCATTTTCGGCGGCGCCAGCGTTTATCGGCGGGCGCTGGAACAGGATTTGGTCGATGTGATTTACGCGACTGAAATCCACGCTGAATTTCCTGGTGACACTTTCTTTCCGGAGATCCCAGCGGACAAATGGCAAGAAGTTGAACGAGAAGATTTCCCGGCGGACAAGGAAAATACTTATGCGTATAGTTTTGTGAAATACGAGAGGAGAAGAAATGACTAAAATACCGACACCTTATGAAGATTTACTGAAGAAGATTTTAGAAGAAGGTGACCCGCGTGGTGATCGCACCGGCACTGGCGCACTGACGATTTTTGGCGCGCAAATGCGTTATGATTTGAGTAAAAGCTTTCCGTTATTAACGACCAAGAAAGTGCCGTTTCGTTTGATTGCTAGCGAACTTCTGTGGTTTCTTAGTGGTAGTCATAACATTCGCCCGCTGCTAGAACAAGATAATCATATTTGGGATGAGTGGCCCTTTAAGCATTGGCTGATCGAGACCGGCCAAATTTCGCCCGAAACAGCCGCTGATAGTAACAAAATTAATGCGCTGACTGATCTAATGGATGAGTTTACGGATAGAATTTTGAACGATAATAAATTTGCTGAGAAATGGGGCGAGCTGGGGCCGGTTTACGGTTATCAATGGCGCCACTGGCCCGATGGTAAAGGTGGCGAAGTTGATCAAATCTCGCGCGTGCTTGAACAAATCAAAAAGAAACGAAACGATCGCCGGATGATAGTTAGCGCCTGGAATGTGGCGGATATTGACGAGATGGCGATTGCTGGGTTACCACCCTGTCATTGTCTGTTTCAGTTTGATGTATCATCCGACGGCAAATTATCGTGTCAATTGTACCAACGTTCATGTGATACCTTCCTCGGCGTACCGTTCAACATCGCGTCGTATTCCCTACTGACAGTGATGATGGCGCAACAGGCTGGCCTGACCCCAGGCGAGTTCGTCTGGACAGGTGGAAATGTGCATATTTATGATAATCACGTCGAACAAGTACGCGAACAATTATCGCGCGAACCACGACCATATCCAACATTAAAGTTAAAAAAAGCCAAGGATATCTTTTCTTATACGATGGATGATTTTATCATCGAAGGTTACGACCCATGGCCGCCCATCAAAGCGCCAATTGCAGTGTGAAATTAATCAATGCCGAAAATGGCGCATGTTGGTTATTATCATGGCGATGCCGTGTTTGTCACAAGCATCAATTGAATCCTGATCATTGATCGAACCGCCGGGTTGGACGATCGCGGTGATGCCGGCCTTCCTGGCCGCTTCGACGCTGTCGGGGAATGGGAAGAAAGCGTCTGAGGCCAAAACTGCACCGCGCGTCGCGTCCGGGCCAATCAATTCGCGAGCGTGATCGATGGCTTGCTGGGTGGCCCAGAATCTGTTGACTTGGCCGGGGCCGATGCCGACGGATTGCAGATTCTTGGCGATCATGATGCCGTTACTTTTGACGTATTTGACGATTTTCATGGCGAATTCCAAGTCGCGTAACTCCTCGGCGGTTGGTTTCTTCTTGGTCACAACTTTCCATTCGTCCCAAGTTTTATTATCGATTGATTGCACGATTAGGCCGCCGTTGACCTTTTTCATATCGAATGCGTCGGTTCTCTGCGACGTGATAATATTCGGTAATTTCAAAATCCGCAAATCTTCTTTTTCCTTAAGGATTTTTAGCGCGGCCGGTTCGAAATCTGGCGCAATTAATATTTCCAAGAAAATCTTGTTCTCGGCGATGCTGGCGGCGATTTTTTTGGTAACAGTTCGATTAATCGCGACGATACCACCGAAAATCGACATTTTATCGGCTGTATAGGCCTTCAACCAGGCGTCATAAATGTTGTCCGCGCTGCCGACGCCACAAGGATTGGCATGTTTGCTGGCGACGACGGTCGGTTCGCTGAAT
>WQTP01000010.1 GCA_009786195.1 Candidatus Saccharimonadota bacterium | reverse complement strand
GGCGAATTGACGTTCGATACATTTGACGTTATGTGCAATCTCGTCCAAGGATTTCAGTTGACGTTCTTCGTTGTCCTTGGGATCGCCGATTTGTCCAGTCGCGCCGCCGGCTAACATGAACGATTCATATCCATGTTTGATGAAACATCGCGCCATCATTAGTGCCGCTAAATTACCAATTTGCAAACTGTCCGCGCTAGGATCGCACCCGAGGTAAAATTTGCGCGTTTTCTTATCCAAATCGGTGATATCGCTGAACGTATTTTGACCAACAAAACCGCGCCATGAGAGTTCTTCACTTAGTTTCATGTCAGTTATTGTAACACGAAATTTCAACAAAGCAAAGGAGGGTTTTGCGTCCGCGTAAGTTTCGTGCTAAAATGTTCATGTTTTAACTAGCGAGAAAATTTATGGCGAGAAACTCCAAGACACTTACTAAATCCAAGTCGGGTAAACAACAATTTACCACTTATTCGAATTTGACCAAGAACAAAGGTAAGAGCAAACGTATGTTGAAAAAAGATGCTAAGCGACGCGCATATGCTGAATATTTGGCGACTTTGCCGAAAAATCCATTTCTTCGTTTCTTGTCGCATTTTCATCCCAAACGAGTTTTTAAATATTGGTTTTCTTGGCGTGGTCTGAAAACGATTGGTAAGATTATTGGTATCACAACTTTAGTGTTGGTGTTGAGCGCTGGTGCGCTATTTATGCATTTTAGGAAAGAACTCGAGTCGCTACGCCCAGAGGAACTGATGAAGCGCGTGGCCACAACAGTAACACGATATTACGACCGTAATTGTGATCTGGATGCGCTGGCCAAGGACGATCGGGCTTGTGACGATAATCTATTATGGGAAGACACTGGTACTGGTAATTATCGATTAGTGGTCGAATCCGGACAGATCAGTCAACTCATGAAAGATGCCACCGTGGCCATCGAAGATCACGAGTTTTATAAACACGGCGGTGTGAGTCTTCAGGGGATGCTCCGCGCGGTTATCAACAACGTTACTGGTTCGGGGAACACTCAGGGTGGTTCAACATTAACACAACAACTAATCAAACAAGTTTTCTTTAAAGAAGAAGCGGCCGAGCGCGGTATTAAAGGTATCCCCCGCAAAATTAAAGAAGCGATTTTGTCGGTCGAAGCTGAGCGGATTTACACTAAAGATCAAATTCTGACGATGTATCTCAATGAGTCGCCCTACGGCGGGCGGCGTAATGGTGTCGAATCAGCAGCACAAACTTATTTTGGTCATTCGGCGAAAGATTTGAACCTGGCTGAGAGCGCGCTACTAGCTTCAATTCCGCAGAGTCCGAGTATATATAATCCCTATAACACCGATTGGAATGATTCTTTAATTGAACGTCAACGTTACGTCCTTGACCAAATGCACAAATATATGCCTAATAAATATTCCAAAGAAGCGATTGAAGAAGCTAAGGCTGTGCCGATTCTTGATATAATCAAACCAGCTGATTCTTTGTTAAAAAATGCCAAAGCACCACATTTTGTCCAGATGGTCAAACAAGATCTAGAGAAAAAGTTGGGCACTAAGGTCGTTGGTCAAGGTGGATTGATTGTTAAGACGACACTTGATTTACGAGTTCAGGAAATTATCGATGCACAGGTTGATAAATTATTCAGTGGTAACTTGCCATACCAATATGGTTTTGATAATACGGCAGTAACGATGCTTGATTCTCAAACAGGACAAATTCTGGGGTTGCGCGGTAGTCGTGATTATAACTATCCTGATTATGGTGCAGTTAACGAAGCGACAGCTTCGATTCAGCCAGGATCAACCATCAAACCGCTAGTTTACGCTGCGCTGATTGATAATCAAGACAACGTTAACGGCACTTTCGGTGCTGGATCATTGATTGCTGACGCGCCGATTCCACAAAGTATTTACACTACTGGTAATGGCAAGTCTGTAGTTAACGCTGATGGTAAATTCAAGGGAAACTTAACTATCCGAACTTCTCTTGGCGAGTCGCGCAACATTCCGGCTATTCGAGCTATGGCGCTTAACGGTATTGACGCCACCAAGGACGCCATTCGTGCTATAGGCGACAAAAGTTATTGTACTGAGGGTGTCGAGCAAACGGCTGGTCTAGCAGCGGCGATTGGTTCTTGTGGGGTCAAGCAAGTTGAGCACGCTAATGCCTTTGCCACTTTGGCTCGCGCTGGTATTCATAAAGAGGCTAGCGATGTTATTGAAGTTCGCAATTCGCAAAAACAAATCCTTTACGAATGGGAAGATAAAGGTAGTCAAGTTATTGATCCACAAACGGCCTACATCGTATCGGATATTTTGGCTGATAAAAACGCTAAACACGGCACTTTTGGTTCACTGCTCGACGGTATTCATAATATGTCGGGCGGTATCAAGGCTGGTGTTAAAACTGGTACATCGGATATCGGCGGTTTGAAGAAAGATTTATGGATGGTTGGTTATACCTCAAAAGTCACGCTGGCTATTTGGTGGGGTAATCACATCCCGAAAGCTTTGAGAAGTGGTTCTTCTTATAATATTTCGACGATGTTTCGTGATATTATGATACCCGCTCACAATAACGTTTTTAAGGTTGATGGCACCTGGAAACCAAATGAATGGCTCACTCGACCTGCTGGTATTCAATCTTTGAATATCAATGGTCATACTGATCTTTATCCATCTTGGTATAACAAGAATCAAAAGAAAGTCACTACCGAGAAATTGATCTTTGATAAAGTTAGTAAGAAGTTAGCCACTGATTGTACGCCAGTCGCCGCACGTGAAGAAGTTGAAGTAATCAAAAACGTTGATCCATTAACCAAACAAGTAATCTACACACCCCCAGAAGGTTACGACGCGGAGAATTATGATGATGTTCACCACTGTGGCACTGATCAATCACCATTCGTATCCTTGGTGGGTAGTTCATCAGCACCCGGCAGTAGATACTACATTTATGCTATCGTCCAACCTGGCACTAACCCAGTTAGTAGTGTAGTGATCTCGTTTAATGGTAATTCTTACAATGCGACACAGTATGCTACGAACGATTGGCGGATTATTGTCGAAGACATACCTGGGACATATTTAGTTAATGCTGTCGCCACTGATTCCGCTTACTATATCGGCGAAGGTTCTAATAATATAACATTTCCATAGATGAAAATTTTTAAACATACTCTAACAGCAACTTTCGGTATTGCTACTTTAGCCACTTTTTTCCTACCAGCCGAATGGGCAGATGACATTTGGTTTAACGTTTGGCGCATTATTATTATGTTAGTTTTCCTTGGTTTACTACTTAGTTATCGAATTAATCATCGTTTAGCGGAATCTGTCAAAAAATCCCCCCGATCCGCCCAGATTTTAATGATCGTTGTTCCCGCCGCTGTGTTAGTTTTTGTTTTGATACAAGCCCTTTGGCCCGGGTTCGCCGTACTTTTAGTGCGCAAAGAATCTTGGCCGTTTTATCGTAACGCGATTTTTATCAAAATGGCGTTTCAATTGATTGCAATCGTCTTTTTTGCAATTTTGGTTTGTAATTTTATCAAGAAAAAACAAATTTTGCCGACGATTTTCGCCTGTTTGGTGATATTAGTTCTGATTGTTATGGCCGGCGAAGAAATCAGTTGGGGACAACGCATTCTTCATTGGTCGACGCCAAACAACTGGGCGGCGATGAACGAACAGTATGAAACAAACTTACATAATCTAGCAACGCAAGTATTTCAAAACGTTTTGTATTTTGGTGGTTGGTTACTGTTAGTGGCGTTGCCGTTTGGGCGAAATCAAATCACGAAATTCTTATCCAAATTCAAAAAAATCACCTTCCTCGGCGACTGGTTGCCGCCAACTTACTTTTTGATCATTTTCGGTGCAGCGTTTGGTTTAGTTGATAACATGATTGCCGACACTGGTATGCACTTTGGTTCGATTTTGTTCAGCATCATCGCTACTGCAGTGATTTTGATCTACTTAATTATTCCGGCGCGTGGTGTTTTGGCTGAACGGATATGTTGGACTCTCGGTATATTTATGATTGCGTTGTTCTTTAACTTGTTCGTTTCAGAAGTTTGGCAATTTAATTCTGGTGCTCCGACTGAGTATTTGGAATTGTTTATCAACTTCGGTATTATGTGTTGGGCGATTAATTTGAAACAACGTTTATTGCCGGTTCGCCAACGCCACCATTGAATCTTCACTTGACATTTTGTGATCACGATGCGGAATTTTTTTCGTTTGACGACCCTTCTTAGGGATATTTTTACTTTTTATTTGATCGGAATGAAAAGCTGGCGCCGCTTTGATACGAGTCGGTGTGGTTTTCTTGGCAAACATCATGCGACCAGCTTCGGTTTGTAGACTACGCACAATTTCCACGCGCAATTTTTGACCAATCAGATTTTTCGCATCCTCGACCACCACCATCGTTCCGTCGTCCAAATACCCGACCGCCTGTTCGCGATTAACGCCGGGCTGGATGAGTTGAATTTCGATAGTTTCACCGGCCAGGTGCTGCACGCGGAGCATCTGTGACAATTCGTTGACGTTGACCACCGTGATGCCGACGACTTTGGCGACTTTGTTCAAATTGAAATCGGTCGTACAAATCCCAGCATCGTAATTTTTGGCCAGCTCGAGCAATCGTTCGTCCACACCACCAGCACCGACCTGACCATCGTTGATGATCGTCACCGCGACGGTTTCCATTTTTTGCAATTCGCGCACGTTTTCCAAACCCGCCCGAGCACGAGCACGTTTTTCATGATCAGCCCGATCGGCCAAAAGTTGCATCTCGTTCAGCACCGAGCGCGGCACAATGATTTCAGCCGTAATAATACCCGATTTCGCCACATCAACGATGCGACCATCCATAATCGCCGACGTGTCGAGCAACAACGACCCACGCGCGACCTTTAATGTGCGTTGACGTAGTTTCATAATCATCAGATATGTAACTTCGGCAAAAACCGCTATTAATAAAATTATTGTTAAAATTTCCATTTTTCTCCTTAGAATAAATAATGTCTGTGACGAGTCACGAAAACATTATATCATATTTTATTTCAGGGTGTCTATTTCTCCAAAGGCAAGACATTCAACTTTGATATTGACTTTTATCGTAATAAATGATACGGTGATAAGATAATGGTAAGCCCAGTAGAGTTCAGAGTATTACCGATGCAAGAGAGTACATTACCTTTCCCCGTCCTTGCTCCAGTTGATGAAGAGAGCTTTATTCATAGATTTAGCGACGATTATAATGCCCCCCCCAGCTCACTGTTCCAGCTGATATTGAACTCATACAGGGAATTAGACAGGTTTCACGGCGCGTTTTAGGCAATATGGCTATTTATCTTCTTAATTATCGCGAGCCAAATTTTGCGCAGCGAATTTGCTATGAATTTGCTGCATCTGTTATGAATGGCGATCCTGAAGTGGATGCTCCAGTTATGGAGGCAACTTTTTTGGGCTCAAGAGAGGACTTGAAACTTAGTGACGTTGTCCTGTTAGCTGTTAACAACAAGCCACGACACGCCGCAGTTGTAGCAACCGATGGCGAGATTCCGTTATTTGTTTCTAAGTTTGGGCGCAATAATGTTTTTATGCATGCTTTAAACCATGCTGCTGAATATTTTAAATGCGATGAAATATCTATACCGACTAGCGTAAAGATTAGCCACACCTCTTCAATATCTGAAGATGATGAAGCTACATTCGACATGACAGCAGCACTCTTTGGAAGATGGCAGCACGTCAGATAAATATAAATTGCCAAACGAAACTATTTCAAATGTTGATTCGACACCGTCGCCAGAAGAGCAGGAAGGATGACTACGCTTAATCAACTCTGAAAATTTGAATCGCACGAACACCACCGAGGAACATTGGAGTGTCTATTTTCCCAAAGGTTCCAAATAAATGATTTCTTTACCGGTATTTTTGGCGTAATCAATCTCGCTCCTAGTGGCACTACCGATGTAACCGCCGACATTTACCACAAAGATTGCGTCCGACATGTCGATTTTGCATTTATGAATTTCATCAAACAATTCCCAGTCGCCATCTGGCACGTCTTCTTTCGTTAAACCTACCGGCATGTAAGTGCAGCCAATCACGAGATTACCCTCACTTTCCAAATAATATGTTTCGGCAATCATTTGTTCGGTGAATTTAAGGCTGCCGCAGATGGTTATTATTTTGAATTTCTTTGTCATTTTTCTCCCCTCATTAATATATTATTTCAAATGTTGATTCAGGGCGTCGCGGAGGTCGGTGGCGGGGACGACGAATTTGTCGCGCGCGGCCGATTTTGGGGCGATGGCGAATTTAAAGCCAAGTTTTTTGGCTTCGGCGATGCGTTTGTCGACCATTGTGGCACTGCGGATTTCGCCGCCCAAACCGATTTCGCCAAAGCACACCGCGCCCGCGGCCAATTTGCGCTCGGCCGCCGCTGACGCAATCGCCATCGCCACCGCCAAATCTGCCGCCGGG
>WQTP01000009.1 GCA_009786195.1 Candidatus Saccharimonadota bacterium | reverse complement strand
GCGCCCGCTATGGCCTCCGTCAAGAAAATTTCATACCCATTTTTTGTAGTTATCGTAGTCATAAGCGTCCCGCCACTACCGCGATGCTCAGAGCTCGCCCGCCAACCCTCTGGATAATCGAACACGTACCCGCCCTCAGTAGTACAAGTCACCACCCCATTATTCGTCGCACAAGACAAAGATTCCGCGTCGCCACTACCATCGGGATCGCCAGTTTTGTTGATATTCTTTTCCAATTCTTTTACTTGATTTTTAAGATCCTTAATCTCAGATTGTTGATCAATACTTTTCCAAATAAAGAAACCGCCACAAGCGGTGAGTAGTACCGCGACAACAATCAAAATTATTCCCGTCATCCTCCAGTTGTTTTTGGTTTTTTGACTCGGCTCTGGATCATCCATTGCAACCTCCTTTTGATTAATAATTACACACCACTAATTATAGCACCCCCCCCCTACCACGCAACCACGAAATAAAAATCTCCACGTTTTTCAATCCGATAATGTTGAGCGATTTCTGTGGCCAACTTTTCTTTTTTAGTTGCAAAAATATAATCACGCAGGTCAGTGGGGGATAGTTCACCGCGCGAAACTTTCTCGCGCCAAGTGGTTTGTTGATCCCAAATCGGTTCGGGAATCCGCGCGAAAAATCCGATATTGAGCGTCAGATTGTTTTCGAGCGCCGTTCGGGCGATGACGTACGTACCGGCCTGATCATAGCGAAAATCATAGTCCAACATCACTAAATGTTTCTCGGTCGTTACCAAATCGTCGATATCAATCGGTCGAAATTGCGGTTCGGTAGTTCGCGCCAGCGCGAAACCTTCGCGACGCGTCGTCGCTTCGGGACTAAACCAAATATCATTGAATTGAACAAGAGCGATCGCGCAGAGGGCGAGGGCAGCGGTAGCGAAAATATTTCGCGCCGCGATCTCTCCGAATTTCCGGAAAAAGTTTCTTGATTGAAATTTGCGATAGCGCGAATTCTTGGAGCGTGATTCGTGAATTTCAGAAGAAACTTTTTCGTCGCGGAATTCAGTCGAGTGAGCAAGTGAAATATTTTCGCGCTTTACCCCCAAACAAAATGCATAAATCACCAGGAGAATCGTCGCGTAATAAAACGGCCAAGCTTCGCGTGCCGCCGCTCGGAACGCCGACCAAATTTCGTAAATTTTATCCGGTGGTTGCCACCGAAAAACCGCCAACGGTCCGACATCAACCCGCACACCGATTGCGAACGCGAGCAACCCGAACGCTACGACCAAAATGGCGATATTGCGCGCTTTGTTGGCCGCGAATTTGCGCCGAAATTCTTTAAAAAATTTTTTATATTGCCCGCGCCACATAATTGCTACCGCGACAACCATCGCCCAAACGCCCAGACCCAACCACATCAATGTTTCCGCCGAATACGACGCGTTGGGATAAGCTGGGATGACCGAATATCCGCCTGGATTAGCGAAACTCAGCAAATTGAATCCTTTGTCGTGCAAATCGCGAATTTCAGCACCCGAACCGAGCGCGAAACCACCTATAACCGCGAACGTCGCTATCGATAACGCGACTGGGATGATGATTTTCGTAATAAAAGGTAGCCAATTGATTTTCGTGCGCAATGCAGCGATTAACATCATCGCTCCCAACATCGGCAAAAAGTATGGATGAATCAGCACTGCGCCGACCAACATCGCTGACCAAATTAATGTAAATTTCCACCATTTGGTCAATTTCGGCGCGTCCCAAATCAGCAAAATGCCCAGCAAAATCAACCAATGCGCCGCCAGGGCAGGGTGATACAACGTCCGCGCGAGAACCATCGGGCTAAGGACGAAAATCAGCGCGCCGGCCATAACAAACAGAATCTGCCAGAGTCGCATGCGCAAAATGCTACGATCATCATCCCAAAGTCCCAGATTCTTTAAGAAAATCCGACTGCACAGCGATCCTTGTTCGGCCGCTTTGCACAAAATCTTTGGGTTTTTCTGCCAAGCAAACTGCGCATAAAATTTCTGTCCTTGCAACTTTGGTTCGTTTTTATAATCCAAAATTTGATATTCCCGCAAACGTAAATCATAACCTTCGCGTGCGATTTCCATTTCGCCAACAAACTTCATTTTACCAACCTCAACGCCCAACTTTTCTTTTGCACCGCGCCGAACCGCCACTCGAAAACTCTCGCCGGAATACAAACTCGCTGCCGACAAGCCCCAAACATTCGGTAAGCTTTCATCATCCTTTAGACGTTTAATCGCAGTAAAATTACCATCTTTATCCTTAATATAATACGCCACAGCTTTTTTAGTAATTTGATTTTTCGTGAAAATTTTATGCCAAATTTTCCTCATCAACACCGCCGCTAATCCACCGATCAAAATATAGCAAAGTAGCGCCCACAGTCCGAAATACTGAAAATTCGCCGGTAAAATCCGTGCGAAAAGTTTCAGTGGCAACGCCAGCAACGGGATTCCGTCCATGAACGTAATCGGCAATCCCTCGGGGTACGCCAACCCCGTAATCGTCGCACCATCGCTGCCCGCCCGAAAGAATTCCCAACCAATGTGATGTTGCGCTGTATCGTGTGTCACCGGATGCCAAATCCAATCGGTCGTCAGCGGATTAACAGTCGAAAAACCGAATTGCGCACCGAAAAACAATACGCCGACCAGCGCACCCAACAAAAACATGCCGGGGACAGAGCAGAAAAATCGCATCGCGTTTTTTACAAATAACATCTTAGTCATATCAGAGTTCATACACGCTTAATTAAATCCGGTCGTGTTAACAGGAGCTCGTAAAGTTCATCAAAGTATGGAAAGATCTCAGGTGATAATTTCATCTTTTCGACCTTATTGTCATAAAACATTTTCACCGTGACTCCATTAGCGCGCCAGCTATACCCGTCATTGATATAAATCAACATTGGCGGCATGATTTTGTCTAATGCATAGACAAAGCGCGCCTCTGGGGTATCGCGCTTTTCATAGTCCTTTATAGCGCCAAGCATTTCTGGAAAGTCTGGCCAGTCTTTCACTATCTTTTTAATTGACTTGGCTTCGCTAATAAGCTTTTTCTTTTGCTCCTCGGCTGAACTGTGCGCAAAAACGTCGCCCGCATAAATTTCTACTAAATCGTGAACCAATGCCAAACGGATTATCTTGTTGCTGTCTAATTCTGGAAAGTACTGCGATATAAACCACGCTGTCATAGCAAGATCATAACTATGCTCAGTGTCATTTTCAGAAACAAATTTCGTACCACGTTTCCTGTGAGAATGGCGCTCAATCTGGCTAAACTGACCCATCAGTTTTTGAAAATCCAACACGCGAGACAGATTCGGTTTTTTCTGTTTCATATACTTATTATAACACAAGTTCATTTTGTTTAAAAATATGTTAAAATATCCGTAATGAAAGCTAAGAACGAAACTGGGAAGATTGTTCCGAATGGCGTAAGAATTGAAAAGCACGAGTATGAAACTGTGTTGTTTCTAACTGAACAAGGATTTGATGTAGAGCTAATCCCACCAAAAAATAGCCGTTCAGCAGATTTGATAATGGACGGAATAACCTGGGAGATGAAGTGTCCGCGCGGTAGCGGCGAGCGAACTATAGAAAAATTATTTCAAAAAGCACTCCATCAATCAGTCAATCTAATTTTTGATTTAAGAAAGATTGCACTGCATGGTGAAAAAGCGCGTAAACAAACAGTCCGTCAATTTGAATTACGTCGGTCGGTTAAACGATTAATTATCATCACAAAAACTGGCAAAATACTTGACATGAAAAGGTGATTTTGCTATAATGAGAGCATAAAACTGGCAGTCGGTGTCGAAGTGTACTGGCTGTCAGTTTTCATTTGTGCACAGAAATGCTAAAATAATAGATATGTTAAACGAGTCGCAGCGCAAGCTAATCGCGGACGCCAAGAAGATTTTGGTCATCCAGGCGGAGAATCCTGATGGGGATAGTCTCGGGTCGGCGTTGGCGTTGGAGGAAATTTTTGGCGAAATGGGTAAGGAAATCGCGCTGCATTGTCCAGTGCAGATTCCGACATATCTGCGGCATATCGCTGGTTGGGACAGAGTACTTTTGGATTTTCCGACCGATGCCGACCTCGCCATTATTGTGGACACGTCGTCGAAAATCCTCCTTAGCAAAACTTTGGCTGACCCGGCTGCGACGAATTTTTTGAACACGCATCCGGTTTTGGTTCTCGACCATCACGTAAACGTCGAGCCCGACCTGCCGTTTCTTGCGCAGTACATCGCTAGCGACACGGCCGTCGCCACGGGCGAATTGATTTACGATTTGTCATGCGAAGAAAAGTGGTCGATTAATCCTGTGGCCGCGACAAATTTGTTCATTTCCATCCAGGCCGATTCATTGGGGCTGACCACCGTCGCCACGACCGCCGATAGTTTCGCCGTTTGCGCGGAGCTCGTCCGCCTGGGCGCGAATCCGGCCGACATCGAGGAAAAACGACGCGAACTGATGAAAAAGAAACCTGAAATCCTGAAATACAAAGGTCAGCTCATCGAACGCGTTGAATATTTTAACGATGGTCGCACAGCACTAGTTTTCGTGCCATTCGACGAAATCCAAGAATACAGCAACGATTACAACCCGACGATGTTGGTGCTCGACGAGATGCGATTGGTCATCGGCGTCGACGTGGCGATTGGTGTGAAAACTTATCCGGATGGCAAATTGACCGGCAAATTGCGCTCTAACATTCCGGTGTCGCATTTGATTGCAAAGTTCTTCGGCGGCGATGGTCATCCGTACGCAGCCGGCTTTCGCATTTATGAAAAATACGACGCGTGGCTGCCCGAATTCACCGCGATGATGGAAAAGATTTTCGCCGAATATGACGCGGAGAACCCGCGCGAAATGCCTGAATCAAAGACCGACAGTGATTTTAAAAGTTTCCGCGTGAAAGAAGGTAAATGATGGAGATAGTTTATAAAACTAGAAAAGAATTTAGTGTAGAAGAAATTACCAATCTTTTTGCGTTCACTGGTTGGACGTCTGCTATCAAATATCCTAATCGACTCACCCGAGCCATCAATGGTGCAGATCATGTGATTTCGGCATGGGACGGAGAAAAATTGGTTGGTCTGGTTTCTGCCATTGACGACGGAGCTATATCCATGTTTTTAACTTTCACAGTAGTCTCGCCCGAATATCAAGGTCGGGGAATTGGCCGAGAATTAGTAGAAAAATTATTAGAAAATTATCGCGGTTTCGGCCGACAGGTTTTAACTACTGATTTTGCCAAAAACGAAAAGTTTTACGCGAAATTCGGTTTCGAAATTAGAGATGACGAAGGTGCAATGTTCCTAAAAGATTGGCCAGAAGATGACTAAGATAACCCAACTCGGTGATCCAATTTTGCGCAAACCGACGCATCAGCTTTCGCGAAAGGAAATTACTTCTCTAAAAGTTCGCGCGACTATCGCCAAGATGAAAGAGGTCGTTGAGCGTGAAGAACATGGCGTCGGCATTTCGGCCAATCAAATTGGCGAGAATATGTCGATTTCCGTCATCGCGATTAAACCAACACCAGCGCGTCCCAACTGCACTCGTTTCGAACAGGTTTTGATCAATCCAGAAATCATTAAGACTTTTGGGTGGAAAGTTGGCGTTTTTGAAGGTTGTCTCAGTTGCGGCGGGGGTAAAAATACTTTATTCGGTCGTGTTCTACGATATAAAAAAGTTCGTGTGAAATATTTGGACGAAATTACCGTCCAGCGCGAGATTATTTTGGATGGACTCGCCGCCCATATTGTCCAACACGAAATTGATCACCTAAACGGCATCGTTTTCCTTGACATCGCACAGCACAAAACTTTGATGACGATGGCTGAATATAACGTGCGAATTGTCGGAACAAAACAAGGGAATTATTATGAGAAGGGGGTAAAATGAAACGTCTTTACATCATCCACCGTTGGGACGGTACGCCGAGTGCTGACTGGTATGTTTGGCTGAAAAAGTTCGCTGAAAAATTAAATTTCCAAGTTGAAATCTTAAAAATGCCACATCCGAAAATTCCGACAATCGGCTCTTGGACAGATACTTTGCGAAAAAATATAAAGTTGGACAAAGAAACTTATCTGATCGGACACTCTATCGGCAACCAAACTATTCTAAGATTTTTGGCGAATGAAGAGAGCAAGATTGGAGGAGTTTTCTTGGTCGCGCCGTGGGTAAAGTTAAAAAATATTAGCTTTCTTGAAAAAATAATCGCGCGGCCGTGGCTGACGAAAAAGGTCGGTTGGCAAAAAGCGCGTGCCGCGACCGAAAATTACGTGGCGGTTTTTTCCGACGACGACCCGAGTGTATCAATGGAAAATGCGGAAGTTTTTGCGGAAAAACTCGATGCAAAAATCATAAAAGTTAAAAACAAAGGCCACTTAACGGCTAGAGAAGGTGTACGTGATTTAGAGTTTT
>WQTP01000008.1 GCA_009786195.1 Candidatus Saccharimonadota bacterium | reverse complement strand
GTGACTATTCTAGCATATTTGTTAATTTTGTTCACGAAAGTCCGCCGGAATTTTGCACGTCCGTCAAAGTGATTTTCAGACCCGAACCCGCCACTAATTCGCCGGTTAATAATTTTTGCGCTACAATATTTTCAACAGTTTTTTGCACTACGCGTCGCAACGGACGCGCACCAAGTTTGGGATCATAACCAGCATCCACCAATGCTTTCTTCGCGTCGTCATCGACGTCCACACTAACTTTTTGCACCGCCAAATTTTTGTTAACACTGGCCAATATCAAATCAACAATCTGTAACAATTCTTCCTTGGTCAGCGGTCGAAACACTACAATTTCATCGAAACGATTTAGAAATTCCGGACGAAATTCCTTCGTGGTAATCAACTCATCCTGAATTTGAGTGGAAAATTGTTCCAGTTTGTAACCTTTGTCGATGTATTCGCGAATCCGGTCAGCACCAGCGTTACTCGTAGCGATCAAAATCGTATCACGAAAAGAAACTTCGCGACCATTAATATCGCGCAAAATTCCCTCATCGAGAACCTGAAGTAGCGTGGTCAGGACACTCTCGTGGGCCTTTTCAATTTCGTCGAGCAAAACGACCGAAAACGGATTTTTCTGCACTTGAGCGGAAAGTGAATTCGGTTCGGTCGCACCATCGGCGATCAGACGCGCCACATCTTCGGCACGGACATATTCATTTAGGTCAATACGCACCATGTGATTTTCGCCACCGAAATAAACTTCCGCTAAGGATTTCGCTAATTCAGTTTTACCAACACCCGTCGGACCAAGGAACAAAAACGTGCCGATTGGTCGATTTTCGGCTCTAACACCCGCTCGCGCCCGCCGCAACGCTGCCGACACCGCCGACACGGCCGTGGTTTGATTAATCATACGTTCGTGAATCAGTTTTTCTAAATTCAGTAACATCTCACGTTCCTCTGACGAACCAGTTTCGACCGAACCACCAACTTTAACACCGAGGGTTTTTTCAATCGCACTCGTCACCGATTGCGCCGTGACCAGCCCGTCTTCGGCCTGCGCGGCCGCACTTTCCAATAATTGAATCGTTCGTTGCGGTTGGGCGACATCTTGAACATAACGTTCCGACAGACGATACGCTTCCACCAGCGCCTGGTACATGAACGTGACTTTACGTTGAAATTCGATGGTGATAATTTGATCTTCGGCGATTTTCAGAACATCCTCACGCGCCGGCGGTTCAACCTGGAGACGATTCAAACTGGCCGCCAGAGCTGGTTTGGCCTGGGAAATTTCCAAGAATTTCTGTTCATTTAGCGACAGAATCAGTCGAAGCACACCACCCTCAACCACTGGTTCTAAAATGTTCGAAATATCCACCGAACCAGTATCGTCCTCGAAAAAAACTTCCGCGTTATCAAGAAACAGAATGATATTTTTCGCCTCGTGCGCTTCGACGAACAACGTATTAATTAAGTTTTCAATCTGACCGCGCCCACTCGCCGCTGAAATCAACGCTGTCGCGTCGAGCGCGAAAACTTGACGAAAACGTAAAATATCGGGAATTTCTGTTGTACTATCCATAATAATTTCGGCGAAACTATCAACAATCGTCGATTTGCCAACACCCAGTGGCCCAATCAGCGCCACATTCTGTCGCCCGCCCGACCCAAACGTGTCAATGATCGATTTCAACAACTCTTGATGACTCTCCAAATGAGTAGTCAGCGAACGACCCGACGAATACCTCGCCGACAAATTAACGCCGAATTTTTGCAGAGTCGGAATATAACCAAAAGCCCAATCGCGCGCCACACCACCGGTCAACTTTGGTTCATCATGGCGACGAATGAGCGCGCTGAGGTGCAAAAACCACTCCGCGCCACGCACCATATCGTCCGGATCGAGATGCAGCGCACTCAAAATATCCTCGGCCACCGGCGTCGTCCGCACAATGGCCGCCATGAGCGTAGCCGCCGAAATAGTTTCGGTTTTGTCCGGCAAAGATTTATGAATCCGCCAAGTTTCCGCCCAAACTTTTTTCGAGTCATCAGATGCAGGAGAAACCAAATCCAGCAAAAACTGCGCCGAAATACCAAATCGCGTAAAGAAAAATCGCCCGCCGCCAGTACCAGCAACCGCCACCGCCAAATCGCGCGGCGAAGCATCGTGCGGCAATAATCCTAAAATATCACCCTCTAAAATATCCGAAATATCTTTAGGATTTTTGGCCGGCGCCAAACGATCGAGATTACGAACTTTCCAAATATGCAACATCGCCGGCCAAGTCACCAGCCCGAGCAACAACCACCCAATCGGTTCGGAAAGAACCAAAAGCAACACACCGCCGAGCGGCAAAATAATCACCAACGCGACGGAAATTATGTCGACAACTTTGCCGCTGCGAGCATTGAACCGCGCTTTTTTCGCGCGCAAAGAATCGAGATTTACAGTAGGTTCCATGGCACTCCCGCCCTTAACATTAACAACACACCGACCGCTGGCACGAATGGAAACAGCGGCCATAAAATCAAACGAATTAGGCTGACGATCAAAACTAAAATCAGCGCGATAAAACCAAAAATTATCATGAAAAAGCGCATAAACGCGCCGATCACGCGACTAAACAAGAGGTCACCCCACGCTCGCAAATTCGACCCTGGATCGTTACCGATTTCATTGGCCGAAATTTGTCGCCACGGCGCGAAAAAAGTTTTGAGCAGCAGCGGAATCGAAAACCAATCATTAATCCGCACCAAACTATCACCAATACGCGCCACCTGCCCACGCCAGCCGCCCCTGTACCACCATCCAAAAAACCCCACCAAAAGCATAGGGATATTGTACCACATATGATACAATACTAGCAACGAGAGGAGCAAAATGTCTAAACAAGAACTTGAGATTCAGCTACCATTGAAGAACGTCGATGCTGTGCGAAAATTCCTTGACAAGAATGCTGAGTTTTCGTACGAAAATCACCAAATTGATACTTATTTTGATTCCGAAGTTACTGGTTGGACCAAAAATGCCAGCGGCCAGGCTTCTATTGATTTTTGGTTGCGCGTGCGCGAAGAAAACAACGTTGCGTCGCTAAATTTCAAAGATTTTAGCCGCAATCGTCGCTCTGACATTGCCAGCTGCGCTGAATTTGAATCAGTCATATCCGCACCTCACGATGTGCAAAAGATTTTGGAGTGTCTCGGCTTCACACCAGCAGTTGTGGTTGATAAAGTTCGTCGCGCCTATAAATTTTGCGACACTGAAATCGCAATTGATAGCGTGGTGGGTTTGGGCGATTATATCGAAATTGAATATTATGGCGATCTTTTGGATGTTGACGAGATTAAAAATTTGCTAAATTCTATCCTGGCGAAGATTGGTGCCAAGACCGGCCAGCACGATCAATTGGGCTATCCCCATCGTCTTCTAATAAAGAAATCTTAGTATGATAAAATAGAAATAAGTTAACGAAAGGGTTTTTAATGTCCGGACACAGCAAATGGGCCACGACCAAACGCCAAAAGGCCGTCACCGATGCCAAACGCGGCGCGATTTTCACCAAAGTCGGCAACATGATCGCCATCGCGGCGCGCGGCGGAACTGACCCAACGATAAATCCCGGCCTGGCCATGGCGATCGAAAAGGCCAAAGCAGCCAACATGCCGGCGGCCAACATCCAACGCGCTATCGACCGCATTAGCGACAAATCGGCGGCCGCGCTCGAGGAAACCGTCTACGAAGCCTACGGGCCGGGCGGTGTCGGCCTGATTATCGAAACCGCGACCGATAACCGTAATCGAACTTTCCCAGAGGTGCGAACGGCTTTGACCAAGCATGGTGGACAGATAGCCGAACCCGGCAGCGTGTCTTTTCAATTCACCCGAAAAGGTATAATTCGCGCCGAAATCGGCGAGGGCCAGGATGTGGATGAACTCCTACTCATCGCGCTGGACGCTGGCGCTGAGGACGCGACCGAAGAAGAAAATGAGTTGGTGATATACACCGATATGAAGAATCTGCACCGCGTACGTCAAGAGGTCGTCGCCAAAGGCCTCCGGGTCATCGACGCTGGGTTGGAATATGTCGCGAGCACACCCGTGGAAATTTCTGATCCAACTGTCGCACAAAAAGTCATGAATCTACTCGAGGCGGTGGATGATTTGGACGACGTCCAGGCAGTTCATACCAACGCCGATATCACGGCCGACATCTGATTAGACAAAATCGATTTTACTGTGGTATAATAATTCCGTTCGTCTCGGGGTGTGGCGCAGTTGGTAGCGCGCAGCGTTCGGGACGCTGAGGTCGTCCGTTCAAGTCGGATCACCCCGACCATTTTGGACGAACGAGGTTTACTGTTTTATGCCGGGGTTTGGCGCAGTTGGTAGCGCGCCGCCGATTGGAAAGTCGGACGCGGCGACTCCGCGTCACCGCGACAGAAAGTTTAACAATTTATATCGGGGTTTGGCGCAGTTGGTAGCGCGCCGCGTTTGGGACGCGGAGGTCGCTGGTTCAAGTCCAGTAACCCCGACCATTGTAATTATTACAACATTGACTTTTTATCAAATCGGTGATAAAATGATATTATATGGTTAGTCCAAACACCCCTACCCCCCCCCGGAATAAATATGAAGCATTTTTGGAAGTCCCGGAAATAGCAAATTTCATCAACTTTTATAGCAAGAAATTCGACCTGCCGGTTGATCTGTCAACAAAGCAAGGTTGCGATGAGTTCGTCACTAGCATATACCCTCAGCTTCGTATTCATAAAGGATTTCCTGCGACAGAAGGCGCACGCAGAGATGATGCCGAACAGGCTACCGCCGAATGGTCAAACGAGGAAGAGCGCACAATTATCTATGCGGCCACAGAAGTGTTAGGCATCAACAATAAAGAAACGTCCCTGACCGGAGAACACGAAATTGTTGTCGCTCTTCCTGGCGCCTATCAGGCTAATTTAGATCGTCCAAATTTCGTAATCAACGCTATCAAAAACGGTGAGGCGGAGATTAAGCTTCTAATCTTCGTAGGCTCCAAACGCAAACTTAGCGACGCCGAAAGGGCCAAGATTGAAAATTACGCGCCAGGTACACAGACGGAATTCGATGCGGTTAAAGCTACTTTCGAGAAATTATCCGCTGAAAATCCTGGGATTTCAATGCGCCTTATTGAAATCAAAAACGACCAGGAACACACCGCATCAATTGTGGACAAAGTTGCTTCCGAGTTAGACGTCGACGGTGAAAACATGACGTTTGTTACAACTGAGATTTATCGATTAACTACCGAAATAGATGTCCTGCGCGGTCTGTCTGGGCACAATGTGCTTGAAAAGTTCGTCGCAGGCAATCCGTCCGACCAAACCAGGGTAGAACAACGAGCTAATAATCCCAATGAATATTACCAGGAAATTCTGAAGTGGCTCCGGTCACTGGCTAATTACAAGAAGGAACTACCTTGGCTGTTCTGGTCGTCGTAATCGCTCGATACAGTTGATACGCTCGTTCAGTATAACTTTACCCCGCTAATTTTTCCAACAATCCTCGAATTTCCAGCATGGCCGTGTAATTGCAAAAGATTTGTTTGTCGCCGGATTCTTGTAGAAATTGTACGAGAGCTTTTTTGATGTTGGGTTCGATTAGGCCGACTTTAACTTTATCACCTTGCAGGTATTTTGCCATGTCGCGTGCCCTAGTACCGGAGACAACTTTAACGTGATTTAACGTCGTAAAATCCACACTTCGTAACCACGAAATATCACGACCATCAGCGGCGGCGTCGTTGATGACGACCATTATTGTATCAATTTCTGGGTTATGCTGCGAAGATAGTGCTGAGCGGAAACTGCTGGGATTCTTAATCAGAATTAAATCCAAGTTGTACCCACCTATTTTAATAATTTCACCGCGACCAAAA
>WQTP01000007.1 GCA_009786195.1 Candidatus Saccharimonadota bacterium | reverse complement strand
TCAGATCTGGTGTTCTCTGGTAAAGAGCCGCTCCCCAAACCACCCACGACAGTTCGCTCGTCAAGCCCGTCGTCACGGGTTTCCTCGTTCGTCCTCGTCGTAACTGCGATAGACTGTCGCGGTTGGTTTGGCTCGCTGCTAGCTGTTATTTTTCCTTCGCTCATCGAAACAATTTTACCCAGGCCTGAACCCAGTGACATTACTTGAAAACCGCCACTGTCGGTCATGGTTGGCCCGTGCCAACCGTTGAATTTTGCCAATCCGCCAGCCGCGTCGATCATCACCGCCCGCCGGAGCAAGTGATAACCGTTACTCAACATCACCTGTATGCCCACCGCTCTGAGATCATCCGGCGACAAACATTTAACCTCAGCGTGTGTACCCACCACAGAAAACGTCGGTGTTTCGATATCACCGTGCGGCGTGTGGATTACGCCCACCCGCGCTAAATCGCCAAACTGCGCCGAAATTGTAAAAGAAAAAGGCTTGTTCATGTTTCTATAATTGTATCACAACAGGGATAAACTTGACAAAAATGAATAAAATGCGATACAATGAAAGGATATAATGTTGTCGATTAATACCCCCCCCCTCAGCAACGAAAATCCAGAGCTCTGCAGTAGATGCGGCGGAGAGTGTTGCAAACATGGCGGTTTTGCTTATGCGGCTGATGATCTAGCTCTACAAGACAAAAATGGAAACTTGACCACTGAATATTTGCGAGAACTTCTTGACGGAGGAAAAATTCAGATTTCGTACATGATATATTATAATGGACTATCGTCTTTTATAGTCGAAGCAGCACAAAGTAAAGAGGGTGTTTGCAAAAACCTAGGAGAGGCTGGTTGTAATCTGGCCTTTGATTATAGACCCGCTATCTGCCGAGGCTTTAGACCGTACCCCGGAGGACATATTAACAGCTTGGGCAAGGGTGAACCTTGCAGAATAGATCAATATGAAAAAGATCGCGTACGTTTTAGTTGGCGACCATACCAAGAAATGCTGAGCATGCTCCACGAAGAAAAAATGACTCGGATAGAGTATGCGGTAACAGCCGCACTAGAAGACCTCGAAGGATTTCTGAAATACAAATAACATTTGTTATGAATTACTTAACGAATAAATTCCGAAATCGCAATCGTCGATCATAATGATCACTCCCCGTGATTTTTTTCATAAATTTTACCACTCGGTACGTTACGGGGAGCAGTATCGCTTCGCCGACGATTTTTGTGACATAGGCGATGCTGATTAGACCGATAAATTGACCGGTGGAAATTACGCCGAGGAAGGCGATCGTCACGAAAATCACTGTATCTAGTAAATCGCCAGCCAGACTTGAGCCCAATGCGCGTAGCCATAATTTCCGCCCTTTGGTAGCGATTTTGATTTTGGCAAAAGTAAAAGCATTCAAAATCTGACCAACAACATAGGCGATTAAACTACCAGCCACCAACCGCGGTACAAAGCCCAAAGTTGCTTCGTAAGCCGCTTGATTTTCCCAACCGGGGCCGGGCGGTAAAATTTGTACAATTAGCAGCACCAGCACCATCAAGAGATTCATCGCGAACGCTGTGATGATGATGCGTTTAGCTTGCTTGAATCCGTAGATTTCCGTTATTACATCACCTAAAATATATGATAAAGGAAAGATAATCGCGCCGCCGTCCCATACTAAACCAGTACCAAAAAAGTCGAATAATTTCGTACTAGCCAAGTTACTGACAATTAAAACCGTGACCGATAAAGCTACGACAATTGTGTACAGTAACTTTTTATTCATAACGCAAAGCTTCAATCGGATCTTTGTTGGCCGCGCGACGAGCGGGTAGAGTGCCGGCCAAAAATGCGACCGCCATCACTAGCAAAATCAGACAAGCCAACAACGGAACATCGAATTCCATCAAGTTAAAGCCCGGCAAATCCTTCAGGAAAGTATCCGATGCGATCGGATTTATAATTATTTTGGCCAAATATGCTACACCCACACCAATCGCCGAACCCCAGAAACCTAAACTAATCGCTTCGATACTAAACGTCAAGAAAATTTTGCCCTTGCCGAGACCAATCGCTTTCATCAGACCGATTTCACGCGTGCGTTCCTGAACCGCCATAAATAGCGTATTGATGATGCCGATGCTGGCTGCCAACAGAGCGATACCGCCAAAAATCGTAAAAACCAGAATAATCGCGTCAAAGAACGCTTTAACCATACCAATCTGATCATTGATAGTTGTGCCGACAAAACCAAGTTTATCGAGTTCATCTTTGATCTTTTCAAGACCCTCGTCACCCAGCGACTTGTCCCATTCGGCCGTAGCAAAAACCGTCATATTTCGATAACTTTCCGGCATACCAGCGTAAATGACGTCAAGGATTTTTTCCTGCAGAGCTTCGTTGATCCAACTGCGCCCCATATTGATAATCGATTTGTTCAGAACACCGACCACTTCGGCCTTAACAGTTTGCAGTTTCATAGTGGCCTCTTCGACCACACCAAGTTCAATCATTTCGCCAATAATATCAGCGTCAGATTTGTAACCGAGTGCAGTTGCATAACCGGGTTGCAGGGTAATTTCTGGTAAATCACTGTTGATTTTGATCAGTCGCCCTTCGGCAATGTCAATATTGATACGATCCGTCGGCAGGGCATTCGGCATAATTAGATATTTTTTATTAGTTTTATCAGAAGCAATATACTCTACACTAACATTGCGAGCTCCTTTGACTGATTGGATACCCGGGATTTTGCTAATTTTTTTCATATCATCAGGTGAAATGATCGTCATCTCCGTGCTATTGGTTTCCGGATTATATTCGGTTGGTCCGCTACTACCAAAACTCATCATACTTTGCATCAATTCCTGTAAAGCTTTGGGCATAATTTCAACATAACCTTCGCCACCAGCTGCGTCGAGTTGAGCATCGATGTAATTACTAACACCAGTGCGAATCGCGCTAGTTGCAATAATCGTAAATGAACCAATGAAAACCGCTAGAATAGTTAGGAAAGTCCGCCCCTTGTTGCGGAACAAGTTTGAATTAGCGTTCCTAATAATGTCGGGTAGTTTCATCCTCGGCCTCCTTTTTTATTAGTAGTTACAGAATCTTGAATAATTTTACCGTCCTTTAGGTGAATCTGTCGGCTGCAACGCGCTGCTAAATCTTCATCGTGCGTGACGATGATTAAAGTGATATTTTTTTCTTTATTAAGATTAAAAAGTAGATTTTCAACCATAGCGCCAGTCGTTGAGTCGAGATTACCAGTTGGTTCATCAGCAAAAATCACCACTGGGTTATTAATCAAAGCACGAGCGATGCAAACACGTTGTTTCTGACCACCACTGAGATCATTGGCTTTAGCTTTAGCTTTGCTGGTCAGATCAACGATCTTTAGCACCTCCATAGCACGACGCTTTCTTTCGGATTTTCGGATACCAGCAATTTTGAGCGGTAACATAACGTTATTGAGTACTGTATCGCGCGAATTCATGAAAAATTGCTGAAAGACAAAACCGAAATGTCGATTGCGCGCTCGATTAATTTGGCGTTTCTTTAATTTCGTAGCATCCTGACCACCGATCTCAACTTTGCCAGATGATGGTGCATCGAGTAGGGCCAAAACGTGCATCAGGGTGCTTTTACCTGAACCACTTTTACCGATGATAGCCACACTTTCACCGCGATTAATCTCCAGGCTAACCTTGTCAAGCGCCTTAACCATCGATGATTTTTTACCATAAACCTTAGTTAGATTTTTGGTCGCGATGACCGGTTTACTACTCATTATTTTATACCTTCCTTATATAACTCCTACATTGTACCACAAAAGCCTGCTCTGCAACAGACGAAAATCATACCTGGGAGTGCTTTTCAACTACAATCTAAAACTCTACTTTATTAAAATAACCTGGGGCCATATAATCATTTCCAGCCCATTCTGTTTCTTCGTTGATATCAACTCGAAAAATACCTTTCCCCAAATCTTTTTCTAGGATATATGCTCTGACTACTTCGCCGTTGATTTTAACTTTCGTTCGATAAGCCGTTCTCAATGACCGAAAATACGCATCTGCGTACGCTCCCATCACACCATAATAATCATCTTTAAAATTATCATCGTCCCAATCCCAAATGTCAGCATCGTCTTCATCTTTCCTGTGACTCCTGAGCACTTCTTCTTGTATGGCGCGATCATTATACTCCAAGGATTCAAGCGGAGAAGGGAATGAATCAGTTTGCGCAATGACCTCGCCATCCTCACCGTCAGCAGAATTAATAATTTCAAATGCAATATTCTGTTGGTCGGTGTAAGAATAAACCTGAAATTCACCGTCTTTTTCTATCACAGGATACTGTAGCACCCTGGACTTCAGGCTTATTATCTTATCAATACGCTCAAATGATACACCACCCGGCAGTTTTGGATCGTCAAAAGTATAATTATCATCAACTAAATAGCACCGATAGGGATATGGCAGTGATAGATCAAACACTGTACTTTTTCTCTTTCCATCTTGATCAATAAAACGAGCCAGCATTTTTTTGTCATCGACAGAGAACTCTGGTTCGTCTATAAAATCAAGGGGTACACGCGGTTTGTCGTCGTTATACTGCATGCCGATCATTTGTTCCTTTAACTTCGTTCCATTTTCCGTTGAAATATTATTGAACACTGCCCGTCCTTCTGCGAGAATCGTTTTCCCAAGCGTGAACCGACCATGTTGAATTATGTCGTCATATCCTTCAGCATCTAGACTAACGAAGAGCCAGAGGGTCTCTCTAGAGCCATGGATAAGATCGGATAACCCCGTTTCCCTGGGATCTTTCCCATAATAAGTAGCTTGAGTAAAAGTTTTTTTACCATCGTCCATTTTCACTAGAAAATCATCACTCACGTGGTTGCCCGTTTGACTACTAAGCACCTCCGCTATACCACTAGCAAGTTGAACTTGTCTGCCAAAAAGATCGTAGACGTCGCCGTTCGGTAACAGCACAAAATTTCTTTCTATAACAAAACTAGCCAGAGACGTTTCGAGCCAGGTTTTCTTGTAGTATGTTGGATTCGAGTCCAATCTGACGCTTTTTACTTCAAGACTGTCCCAGGGGCTATTTGTCTCACCATCTCGCCCAAGGTCACCCCCCCCCCC
>WQTP01000006.1 GCA_009786195.1 Candidatus Saccharimonadota bacterium | reverse complement strand
AACACGGGGTATTGTTGAAAACGACACCGTAACTGATCTACCGCTGGGTTGGGAAAGCTCTCCAATCGCGCAAGATTTGAGCGACGCGCTGGACGGTACGAGAGTTTTGATTGAAAACGACGCAAAGCTCGGAGCGCTGGGTGTCTTTCCGTCCGATTTTCACGGCCGGGGGTTATTCGTAACAATCGGCACTGGCATCGGCGCAGGATTGGTAATTGACGGTAAATTATCGCGCGATTTGGCACGCACGGAGGTTGGCCTTATGCGCATTGAACATGAGGGAAAAATCGCAACATGGGAAGAATTCGCTTCTGGCGCAGCTTGGTTCGAACGCTCTGGCGGCCGCACCGGGTATGAAATGCCGGCCGACGATCCAATTTGGCGCTGGTACGCAGAAAATTTGACTGTTGGCATGGCGATACTTTTGCCCATATTTTACCCTGAAATTGTAATTATTGGTGGTAAAATGGCTGAGTTTTTCGACAAATACGCTGACGACTTGCGCCGAATCGTGGCCGAACATACTTGGCCACCCGTCGCCCAAGTTGAAATTACTACCGCCTTTGACTACCATTATGTGACTAATCGCGGCGCGTTAGTGTTCGGGCTCAAACAAATGGAAAAGGGCGATGAAAATTGAGCGCTTGGTCGCGAAATTGGTGGATGATTTCCCGAAACTCAAATTTGAAAAGTCCGATGTGGCGCATTGGTCGCCGTCCGATGAAATCGTTTCTTACACCGACGATGCGGCTAAATTGTTGCACGAGCTGGGTCACGCATTGTTGGAGCACCGCGATTTCGTCCAAGACATTGAATTGATTCATCTAGAGCGCGACGCTTGGGAAAAGGCCCGCGAATTGGCGCCAAAATATGGGGTGAAAATTACTGACGACATCATCGAAACAGCACTTGATGATTATCGGGATTGGTTGCATGCGCGCTCGCTCTGTCCGGGATGTGGACAGACCGGCGTGCAATCGCGCGAAACTTTGGCTTATTCATGTTTGAATTGTGACGCTCGCTGGACGGCCAACGATGCTCGAACGCGTAGTTTGAGACGAAGGAAAATCAAATAAGTCCCCGCGAGATGCGAGGACTTATCGACCCACCATAGATTTGAGCGGTCAGTCACTCATTTCGTGATTGACTCTTAAGCAACTTTCTTGGCTGGGCCGCGGCGGCTAATACGACCACCCTTAGCGCCAGCTTGACGAGCCAATTCGCGGTTAGCGTAGAAGCCACCAGTGTGACCCATCTTACCACCCTTTTGACCGATGCGAGCGTAAAAGTCCGCACCATGACGAGCTTTGTTAGTTGCCGCTGCTTTTCGGGCACCTGCTTGTGTACCTGCCATATTTTCTCCTTTCGAGAAATTTAAATGGGCTCCATCAGTCATTTCTGACCTCTGTTGCCCTCGCTTAATATCTCACACACGATATGTGTACAGTGAGTAGTGTATCATACTGGTTGCGTTTTGTCAATATGTCTTTTATGCTAATTTATTTTACAAAAGGTGTTGCATTTATACCGCGCGTGATATATAATGTTCTCGCGTTTCCACCACACAAGAGATGGAAATCGAACAACGACCCGGCCTGCGAGACGGGTCGTTTTGAATTTTAGGAAAAACTGATTGTGAAATATCAACGTTCGCGGATTTCGAATTCCACCGTGATTTTATCGCCGACTTTGATATTTTCAGCTTTTCTGATTTTTGCTGGTACAGCGATACAGTGCGTACCATCGCCGGACGGTAATAGAGAGCTCGACCAGGAGCTCTTCCCCACTTTCAGCGTCACAGGGATGAAACCAAAGTTATTAGCCAGAGACTTGTACGGTTGGCTTTTCGCCTCTGGTACAGGCACAAACCACCACGTGCAATCTTCAAAAGTTTTTATAACACCGCTAAATTTCTCAGTCATATGGATATTTTATCACAAAAAATTTTGTCTCTGCTGGATTAGTTTACTAACCACTACTTAATTGTGTCCATCGTACATCTGATGGTATAACCTCAATGTTTCGTCGCGGTGTGGCATCGCATCAAGGACGCCCATTTTTTGGATCTCCAGAGCGGCAGCACATTGGCCAAGCCGAACAGCGTTTGTCTTAGTCTCACCCTCGGCTTTGAATACCACATAGTTTCCCGCAAAAGTGTCGCCCGCACCGTTAGTTTCGATAATTTTTTCTTGTGGCACGGATACTGATTTTTGGAAAACAGTATTTCCATCTTCATCACAAAACCAAACGCCACCAGCGCTGGTTACCATCAGATTCGGTAAAATCTTGAGCATTTCCTCTGGCGATTCGATCTCGGACAAACCTTTATTATCTTCACTCGTTAAGTTATTTTTCACTTCATCCAAATTCCCAACAATAACAGAAACTTTTTCAAGTGTTTCATGATCTTTCTCTAACTCAAACTTTGGATGCGAAATCGTCAAAATCGTCGGTTTGTTGTTTTCATAACAAAAATTTATTATCCGAACCAAGAAATCATAGTTATGTTTAGAAACCAAAACCACAAAATCGGCCGCCAATATCTGCTCGCGATATTCGTTCACCATTTCGGGCGTGAAATATTGCGATAACTCGTTCGGCCCCCGCTCGAGTTCGTAATCTTTGGTTTTTGGGTCCAACAACTGAATGTTCACCTCTGTTAACTCACCTTCAATAACTTTTATATAATCCGTTTTAAACCCGCGCTTCGCTAGACTGTCTAGGACATATTTACCATTTTCATCATTTCCGACAAAACTAACCAACATTGATTCAGCGCCAGCCAATTTTGACGCCCAAGCTTGATGAGAACTTTTGCGACCTTCTTCACGATAAATCAATTCGCGAGTGAGTGTTTTATCACGAATCTCATCAATCCCGCAAGCCCCAAAATTGATGATTTTCACCTGCTTCATATCTGTACATTATATCATAAATCAGCATGAAGACAATGGTTTTCGCGCCTAACGAAGGTCTCTTTATCACGTAGTATCCCTTCCCCCTCCGCTCCTTAGCCTGACGCTAATACTTGATCCCCCATACCTGGGATGGAACAGACACCTCTCTCTGTAACTATTCTTCTAAGCTATATCTGCAAATTTCTTGGTCGCCCGCCTCAACGCTTGCTCTGCGAAAAGTTGCTATATCCAAACGAGCACATGCGCCGTCGAGTCCTTTTGCTCTCGGATCATGAAATACAACTTCCTCATTAGTAATATCAAGTAACAATACCCTGTGTAGTCCGGATCGACTTTTGTCAAAAACTTCCGGATTCATTGTTATATCACAAATTCCAGGCTTGCTATGCTCAATAATTACATCATTCCAGGTTACTTTTTTGTGAACATAAGTAAAATTTGGATGACTGAATGCTAGCTTAATGTTCTTCGACTCCTCGTCCATATCGAACGTGTGGTTAATGACCCAGTCGGCGTGCTCTGGCGCGGCCGTTTTTTGATACCCTTTAACTCCTTGGAGGGTCCATGCCTCATAATTGATTACATCATAGTCAGTAATGTAAGCGCCCTGGTCCATCATCCACCGCCACACCGGAAAACCCCAAACCACAAACCCTTTGTGCCAATTAGCATATTTTGCAACTTCGTCATATGTCAGGTTCTTCTCTGGCCATAGATACATTGCTGCCATCGTATAACAAGATAATGCACAAGCACTACCGCGATTATATTCGTATCGGACCTTTTTCACACCAATATTATACCAAAGAAAAAAGAGTTCCTATTAGGAAGTCTTCTTATAATGTACTCCGTAGATTACCCAATTTTTGCTGTGCAGAAACTTTGTCTTAAAAAGACAAAGCCCCTCGTGTTCACGAGGGGCTTTGTATAATTCGGCACCGTGCTAGTTTCCCGCTAACGCAGTATAATCGCCGCTGCTGGGCTTAACTTCTGTGTTCGGAATGAGAACAGGTGTTTCCCCAGCGCCATGGGCACCGATTCGCGTCTTCCGGACGAAAGACGCTTTCGTTGTCCATTAACATTTATGTTCAACCCGTTAGATATTATCTATCTACTAGTCCAACCTGTTAAATAACAATTATCTAACGGGTTGAAACCTCTGACAAGGTATTGACGTGCCTTACGAAGAACAAAATTTATGAATTATTTCTCATAGTCAAACACGAAAACTACTTCGTCATCATGTTCGCTTATACCGCCTGCTCCACTGTATACTTTGCAAGCTCTTGGATTACTACGTTCAGTTATAACGAACATCTCAGAATAACCGTTTTCCTTCGCCCAGTTAGAAACATACTTCATCAGCTTAGAACCAATTCCTTGATTTTGATAATCAGGAAGCAAGCCAACTGAATGAAGGTAAAACATATTTTTACCATTTAATCTTTCCAGATTATAACCATACGCTAGTCCGATAATTTTATCGTCAACAATTGCGCCGATTGCAACGGTAGTGTCGTTTTTCATAAACGACTCGATCTGCTCGGAATTGAAAATCATATTATCATCTTCAATTACCGCACGCATTTTATCTATGTCGTTGATACTTAAAACTTTAAACTGAATGTTTTCCATGTAAGTATTTTATCTAGAATTGTTTCGCAATTCAAGGTAATCCGTCGTCGGTTCGGAAAAGAAAATGAATTTTCTTTTCACTCACCTCCTAGCATTTTCATAAACTTTGTTCTTCGTAAGACTATTGAGCGTTGAACGCTCAACTACCAATTCAGCCATTTCTGAAACTTAAATTTTGGATGAATTTCAAGGCGAAATCGAGACTCGTACCGAGCTGTATTTAACATACAGCGAGGGAGAATCGCAGGTTTCAACGCAGAAATTCGCCAAAAGAAAGTTTCAGAGCATAAAAAGGCAATGTCTCTATTAGTATACTTCAGCTCCACACGTTACCGTGCTTCCACCTTGTACCTATCAACCTGATCGTCTATCAGGGAGATCATAGGGAATTCTAATCTTGAAGTTGGCTTCGCGCTTAATATGCTTTCAGCGCTTATCCATTCCGCACATAGCTACTCGGCAATGCGGCAGGTGGCC
>WQTP01000005.1 GCA_009786195.1 Candidatus Saccharimonadota bacterium | reverse complement strand
ACTCGATGCAAAAATCATAAAAGTTAAAAACAAAGGCCACTTAACGGCTAGAGAAGGTGTACGTGATTTAGAGTTTTTAAAAAAGGATTTATTAAAGTTCTTGGGAGAAAAAAATGAAATTACATAACACTCTAACCAAGCAAATCGATGATTTCGCACCGAGCCGCGACAATGTCGCTCGTGTTTACACCTGCGGTCCGACTGTGTATAATCACGCACACATCGGCAATCTTAGTGCCTATATTTATGGTGATATTTTGCATCGCACACTAAGATTAGTGGGTTATAACGTCAAACGTGTGATGAATTTCACCGACGCGGATGATAAAACGATTCGTGATTCGGCCACCACGTTTTCGGAGTTACAACCAATGGAACGATTGATTAAATTCACTAGGAAATATGAAGAAATTTTCTTGCGCGAAATGCGCGCGGTTGGGAATTTAGTTGACGAAGTTCATTTCGAACGCGCTACGGAAAACATTGCCGAGATGCAGGAATTGATTTTGAAACTTTTGCATGACGAAATAGCATATTTGGCGGATGACGGGATTTACTTTTCCATCAAAGAATATCAAAAAACGCGAACCTACGGTCAACTCAGTAAAATTGAATCAGACAGTGAAACCAAATCTCGCATCAACAACGACGAATATGACAAAGAAACCGCGGCTGATTTCGCATTATGGAAGAAACAAAAAAACGACGAACCCGCGTGGGATTTCGAGGTTGATAAACAGGATTTCCGCGGTCGGCCGGGTTGGCACATTGAATGTTCCGCTATGAGTGTCAAAAATCTCGGTCAACCGTTCGACATTCATACTGGTGGTGTCGACCTTTGTTTTCCGCATCACGAAAACGAAATCGCGCAGAGCACGGCCGGCGACCAGCCCGAACGATTAGCGAATTTCTTTGTGCACAATGGTCATTTATTGGTCGATGGTAAGAAAATGGCAAAATCAGCACACAATTTTTACACTTTGCCTGATATCGCGGACAAGGGTTTCGACCCGCTCGATTTTCGCATGTTAGTTTTACAATCGCATTATCGCAGTGCGACGAATTTTTCGTGGGATACCCTAGCTGCAGCACAAAATCGTCGACGAAACTGGCGGAATATCGCAGAGTTGCGTCACCAAATAACAGATAGTCAAGACGATGGTCAGGCAGAAATTGTAAATAATTTGCTTGATAAAGCAACGGATGCATTACTCGACGACCTTGACACATCAAACGCGCTGAAATTCCTCGATCAAGCTGTGAACATTTTTGCGAGCAACATCGATAATATTAATCATTTCGCGTTGCAGAATTTTATCGAGTTCGTCAGCGAAAATCTCGGTCTAAAACTCGCCGAAACTACGTCTGATATCACACTTGAACAGAAAAAATTAATCGATCAACGTGTTAAAGTTCGCGAAGAAAAAGATTGGGTCGAATCGGACAAACTGCGCGATGAACTCGCAGAGCAGGGGATTGAACTAAACGACCTAAACGAACAAACTATTTGGTCAAGAAAATAAAATCCGTTATTATTTCTGGCGTCGCGTAATTTTTGGCAAGTGTAATTTAGTGAAACTTTTCTTTTCATTGAACACCACCGCAACATCAGCTTCGTTATCAGGATCAATTACTTTACCGACCGCTTCAGCACGTCGCACGCGTCTAGTGCGTAGAAATTCCTTGAGTAGCACCATTAAACAGCCGGCTACTGGGATTGACACTAAAGCGCCGAGCAAACCAGCTATTTGCAAGCCAAACAGGACGGCGATCAAAACAATCATAGCTGACATGTCCAGTCGTTTTGATTGGATGCGTGGTGTTATCCAATTATTTTCAACCTGTTGTTCAACGATAAAGTAGATCGCATAAATAACTGCGGCCGGCCAAGAATATAGAAGCAACAATAGTGCTACAATCGTACCGCCAATCATTGAACCAAACATCGGTACGAACGTCATCAAAAAGACAATCAACCAGGCTGGCCAAATGAGCGACAATTCAAAACTGAATATGACTGATAAAATCGCCACCGCTACCGCCGTTAATGTAGCAGAAATCGCCGCAATAATAACCTGTCCACTAACATAGTCGCTAACCACGTTGTACATTTTGTGCGCGATAGCTTGGTGTGTTTTTCGTTTCTTATCATCAGAATAAACTAACCGCCAAAAACGTTCTTCCCAGGCCGGTCCCTCGACCAACATCAGAAACGTTAGTACTGCCACAAAAATTACATTGATAATTACATTGACTAAACTGTTCAAAATGTCTACAAACGAACTACCGATAATTGCGGCGATATTGGTAACTTCTCCTTGAAAATCTTTCAACCAAGCTGCGTATTGGTCGGACAAGTTATGTTGATTCAAAAAGTCCGCTAGCCAACCTGACTTACCCTGCAAACTGGCAAGTAGTTCGGGTAAAGAGTTTAGAAAAACGGATATTTGCTTGAAAAACACTGGTATCACGTTAAAGAAGACCAACGCAATCACCGCCACCACTAGCAAATAAGCGATCAATGTTGCTAGCACTCGTGATTTGCCAGGCAAATGTCGCGCGATCCACGATACTGGACGATTTAGCACTAACGCTAAAAAGAACGAAACGAGTAGCGTAACCAGCGCACCACGCGCCGCCCAAATCGCAAACACCGCGAGACCGAGTCCCATCATCACCAACCAAAATCGCACAAACGTGCTCGTGTCGATACTCAACTTCACGTCTTTCATAACTATATTGTAACATAAGTTTTGACCGATACAATACATATGCTAGTATATTAACGTGATAAGTGCAGAGGTGAAAACACCGGTTACTCGTAATTCTAGCGAATTTTTGGCCGATAAACATGGTTTCGAAAGCCTCGAAACCATGGCAGAATATTTTGAAACAGGTGCAAATGTTCTAGATGTTGGTTCAGGTCTATCTCCATTACTGGGCGATCTAGCTCGGTTGCGACCCGATGTGAATTTCTTTACCTGCGATATTACGGATTACCCAGAGAAAGCAACCCCCTCCCGAGAAAATTTGGCGCATATTAGGTGCGATGCTACCAAGTTGGCAAACTATTTTGAAGCCGAAAGTGTCGATGCGGTTTTTTCGTATCGTCTGTTTCACCATTTAACACCTGAGCAAGTTTACAACAGCGCCAAGAACATTTATCAAATCGCCAAACCCGACGCCATGATTAGCATCGGCCAAAAAATGGGCGTCCGGCAACAAATAGATTTCAACCCGGCCATCCATTTCGATAAGTCGAGTAAAACTCCGCACGAATTTTCCACCGAAGTATTGGAAGGCGTGGGGCTTAGTAAATATTGGTCTCGCATGGCCAGGTGCATGATTAATGGCGCCATGTCAGAATTTGGACCCGATTTGACCGACCCACGAGAATTGCGTGGCGTGGAAATGTTAAAATTTGGCGCTAAAATGTGCGCCTATTTGCCGAAGGCAATCCATCACATATCGAAAAGCGGATATTACGAGAGTTTGCCCGATTTGCTCAAACGATACAGAAATTTCGCCGGGGGTATTGCGCTGGCGGGCGTCGGCGTGGCAATTGCCGCAGGAGGAGTGTGCACCATAGCAACCGGGCATATCGACGACGGGGCTATTTTGATGGGGCCGGCACTATTCGGCGCCGGTGCGTATTTTGTTTATAAAAACAGGCGCTATGATAGGCCTACGCTGGATAATACCTCGTCAACCACGAATCCTTAAACTCGTTAAAACTCCCGTCAATAATCGCGGCGCGGATTTGTTCCATTAATCGCACGATAAAACGCACGTTGTGTTCGGATAGTAGGGTGAGGGCGCGGGCTTTTTCCTCTGGTTCGGGGGATTTCAACATAGCGCGCAGTTCCGCTCGCGTCTGGTCGTTCGCGCAGGTCGGACAATCGCACTCTGGGTCGAGTGATCGTTCGTCGCTCGTGAATTCGCTTCGACGCAAATTAATATCACCATCCAAAGTATAAATCCGTCCGTGTCGCGCTTCGCGCGTTGGCGCCACGCAATCGAACGTATCGCAACCGTTTTCAACCCCGACGAAAATGTCTTCCGGTTTGCTCAGACCAAGAAGATGTCGCGGTTTTTCATCTGGCAAAATTCGCGTCATCCACGCCAAAATTTCGCCCAAATTTTCTTTTTCAAAAGCACCGCCCAAACCAAAACCGTCGAACTCTGCATCGTCAATCCGCATCGTCGCCAAATCGCGAGCTGCTTTTTCGCGCAAATCTTGCCAACGACCGCCCTGTAAAACGCCGAATAGCGCCTGGTATGGTTTTTTCGCCCGCAAATTGGTTTGTCGCACGTGTTCGCGCAAACTCCGCTCGGCCCACGTTCGCGTGCGTTCTAAACTTTCCACGTTGTATTCGTAACTCTCGCCGAACGAAGTTAATTCATCGAACGCCATCATCATATCCGCGCCGATTTTGTGTTGCGTCGCAACCGATAATTCCGGCGTGAATTTGACAATCCGACCAGTATAAGGATCGCGAAAAGTCACCCCTCCGTCGTCGACTTCCGTTAAGTTTTCAGATCTGGTGTTCTCTGGTAAAGAGCCGCTCCCCAAACCACCCACGACAGTTCGCTCGTCAAGCCCGTCGTCACGGGTTTCCTCGTTCGT
>WQTP01000004.1 GCA_009786195.1 Candidatus Saccharimonadota bacterium | reverse complement strand
GGCTGGCTTTTATAACATTACTCATTTTTGCTTACCTCCGTGTTTGCGGAATTTGCGGGTTGGGGCGAATTCGCCCAATTTGTGACCAACCATATTTTCGCTAATATAAACCGGTACGTGGACTTTTCCATTATGAACAGCGATAGTTTTGCCGACCATTTCTGGACTGATTGAACTAGCCCGCGCCCAAGTTTTGATAACTGTGCGATCATCGCTGGACAACCCCGCGACTTTCTTCGCTAATTTCGCATCCACAAATGGACCTTTCTTTAAACTTCTAGACATAGAAGACCTCCCTTCGGTCGGTTGAATTACGATGTACGATGTACGAATTACGCATTTATAGAACTCCTTCCGGTTGACATCCTTAAACCGTTCAGTACTTTGTGGGTATCCACGGACTTCTCGGCCAAGTTTTTAAATTTCTCTTCAATAATATATCCAATATCCTTCGCTATTAGTAGCTGACTCTGAACTTCAGTTAGTGAACCCAGTGCAATAGTGTAAAAATGCTTTTTGTCTTCTGATGACGATCGAGAAAATCCTTCGGCAATATTAGAAGTAATCGAAACTGCCGCGCGTCTGATTTGACTCGTTAGGCCAAACTGTTCGTCCTTCGGAAATTTTTTCGTGACCATATAAATTTCAATAGCCAAATCATGCGCTAAACGCCAAGCTCTCAAGTCAGTGAATTTGGCGATTTTTGCGTTATTCGTACCTCGTGATTCGTTATTCGCCATGTTACTTCCTCCTCTTGGCGTCATGCCTCGATTTAACAATCATTTTATCCGTCGATTTGCGACTGCGGGTGCGATAACCCAGGGTCAATTGACCCCATGGAGTGCGCGGTGCTTTACCAGCACCATGACGACCACCGTCACCACCACCATGCGGGTGATCACTCGCGTTCATCACTACGCCACGCACTGTTGGGCGGATACCCATACGACGTTTTCTACCAGCGCTACCGATTTTGATATTTTGGTGCTGTTCGTTACCAACCGATCCCAATGTAGCAAAACAATCCAAACGAACTCGGCGCACTTCACCCGAAGGCAAGCGGATCATGGCGTAATCACCTTCTTTCGCAGTCAGTTGGGCTCGAGTTCCAGCAGCCCTAACAATTTGACCGCCCTTACCCTTGGTGATTTCGATATTGTGAATCGTTGAACCTGTTGGGATATCGCGCAGGGCCAGACGGTTGCCAGTCTCAATTTGAATTGATTCGTTCTCGTGGGCAACACGAATTTTGTCGCCCGGCTTCAAGTTATTTGGGGCGATAATGTAATGCAAATCACCACCGTCATCACGCTGGATTCGCGCTAACCGTGCCGTACGATCTGGCGCATACTCGATTTCACGCACCGTATATTCACCACCGTGCGCCAGGTAAAAATCAACTTTACGTAGATACTTTTTCGCACCACCACCGCGATGACGAGTGGTGATTCGACCCTGATTATTTCGACCAGATTTCTGTTTTTTACTAACCAATAGACCCTTGACCGGTTTTTTGATCGTAACTTGATCAAAATCCTGACTGGTCATTTTGCGACGCGCGGGGGTGGTGGGTTTGTAACTTTTGATACTCATTATCTATCTCCTCTCCTGCCGGTGCGACGACGGGTCACAGTACTTGCTTTCTCAGCTTTGGCATTTAGTTTCTCATCTTTTTCAACTTTAGCCTTTTCTGCTTCGGTAGCATTCGCCTGATTTTCAATTTCAGCAAATGCAGAAATTTCAATTTTACCCTCAGATAGTGTGACATAGGCCTTTTTCGTGTCTTTGCGCGTGGTTGTGGTCGGGCGAGCGCGTTTACCGCGGTTGACGGATTTTGGTTTACCTTTGGCAATCACTAATCGAACATCGCGAACTTTAACATCCTTGTTCTCTGTTTCGATGATCGCGGTGACTTCTGCTTTGTTCGCATCTAGCGGAACGTCGAACACATAAACGTTATCTGCTGCCAGTTTGTAGCTTTTTTCGGAAACGCGTGGAGTGATTAACATTACGAAACCTCCTTCGTCGGTTTAGAAGTAAGGGACAAGTTACTAGTGACATGGTTAGTAGCTCGCGACTCCTTGTCACTTGTCACTTTCTTCTTGTCACTTGGTATTAACCACTCATTAACAATTTCCAGCGCTTTTGGCGTAATAACGATTGAATCCGCATTCAAAATGTGATAAACAGTCAGGAATTTTGCACTCAAAACCTCGACATTCGGTAAATTATTAGTACTTCGTAAAAGATCTGATCCTTTTTCATCAACAACCAATAAAATTCGCTTTTTCTGCTCGATTTTCTGAGTATTTAGGAATTTTACAGCGGTTTTTACTTTTCCATCGAATTTAATGTCGGTGATTACGATTTTCTTCGCTTGATTCGCCAAAGTTAGTGCTTGTCGCAGAGCGACTTTTTTACTAGATTTTGTGACTTTTTTCGTATGGTTTTCGTTACCGAGCGGGCCGAAAACCACACCCCCACCGCGCCAAATCGGGTTGCGGGACGAACCAAATCGGGCTCGACCAGTACCTTTTTGTCGCCAGGGTTTCTTGCCACCACCGCGAACTTCACCGCGCTTCAATGTTTTTGCGCCAACTTGACGCCCTTCCGCCAAATACGATTCATATGCGAGTTTCAACAGTTCGTGATTTTTTACTTCAACGCTAAAAATTTTCTTGTTTAATTTAGATCCTGAAACGAGTTCAGAACGACCTGCGGTCGGTTTGGGAGTTATATTTGCATCACTCATGCTGTGCTCCTTGCCTCTTATTTTTGTCGCATTTCCGTGACCAATAGCGTGACCAATAGGTTGCTCTGCGCGAAAGAAACCATCTTTCTTTTCGCAACTTGTATGGCCAGTAAAGGTTTCTGAGTGCGTGATCAGGGTCATCAGTAAGGACACCACTTTCGATACCACTTTCCATGACCTGTTGTAATCCTATAGCTCTTTCCAATGTTGCTTCCATTTCTTCAACACAAGGACATTCTTTAGTTGTCTTCTGACAATCTTTTTTGGCTTGTTCAGCCTTTATTACAAAAGATGTTTTATTTATGCTCGTTCCTATTCCCATTTCATCTATTTCCGGTAAACTTGTGCAACTAGGATTTTCGGAGGGATTAGAAAGTCCTAGACTCTCGAGAACTGTGGGGCAAAAAACAGGGGCTCCTCTAGATGGGCAACGGTTGTTTTTACTCGGTTTTTCCATTAACTTACCCCCCCCCTAACTATCACAATTCCTTTGCGTGGGCCGGGCACTGCGCCCTTGACGCCGATGAGGTTCTGTGTGATATCAACATAGGCGACCACTAGGTTTTTGACTGTAACTTGTTCCATACCCATTCGGCCGGCCATCGGGTGACCTTTTAGAACGTGTTGGGGATACATTGATCCAATTGAACCGACTTTTCTGGTATCACCTTTGCCGCCGTGTGTTTTGGGTTGACGATGGTGATTATGGCGTTTAATGGTACCAGCGAAACCTTTACCTTTACTCGTACCGGTAACATCGACGGTGTCGCCGATATTAAAAATGTCGGCCTTTATTTCATCGCCGACTTTCATTTCGCCCAAATCATCAACGCGCACTTCGCGAATGATTTTGGGAG
>WQTP01000003.1 GCA_009786195.1 Candidatus Saccharimonadota bacterium | reverse complement strand
CGTTAAGTTACAACAACAGTTTACCCCCCCCCCATGCGCATTTGTCAACTCTAAATTTTTATTTTATTGTAGTTATGATAAAAATTAGCTCGAGTTATATGTTTAATTTGGAAAGATTTTGCCAATCGTCGAGCGATAAATCCTGTGCGCGGAGGTTTGGGTCGATGTTGGCTGACCGCAACAATTTTTCGGCGTCGGTGACGGAGATGTTTAGGCCGCCGGACAGTGCGGTGCGCAGTTTCTTGCGTCGGGCGGAAAAACCGGCCTTGACCACGCGGAAAAATTGTTTTTCATCAATATCCTTTGCAAGGAACGACCCTGCAAGGTGGGGGTGAAGGATGACGATTTGGCTGTCGACTTTGGGGGGTGGGTCGAACATAGCTGCGGGTATGATTTGACCTAAATCGACTGTGCTGTAGAGTTGGGTCGCTACTGATAAAACACTCATTTTGCCGGGTGCGGCAGCCAGGCGTTCGGCGACTTCCTTTTGCACCAAGAGCACCGCTAACTGTGGTTTGTTCGTCGCGGTCAGTAGTTTCATAACGATTTTGTTGGTGATATAGTACGGGATGTTGGCCACAACTTTGTAATCGGCCGGCAGTTGATCAAGGTCGAATTGCAAAAAATCCGCGTTGACGACCTCAAGGTCGCTCGCGGGTCCTGCCGCACCGTCCGCCCCTAAAAATTTTTTCTTCGAAAAACATTTTTGGGCGCTGCCCCGCGGCGCGTCACCCGCTAGCTCTGATATTAATTTTTCCGCTAGTTCGCGGTCAAATTCTACCGCTACGATGTGACCGGCGCGTTCCGCCAATACACTTGTCAACGTCCCGAGACCTGGACCGATTTCTAAAACTGTGTCGTTGGGTGTTAAATTCGCGTATCCGGCGATATCCGCTAAAATAGTCGCATCCCTTAACCAATGTTGTCCGAGGTTTTTGTTGGTTTTAGATTCCATTGTGATTAGTCCAATCCGTCGCTAAGTCAAATTGTTCAGGATTTCGCGTTGCAAAACCACCCGTGTCGTAAACTTTGCCGCGACCGAGACTGGTGTCGACTTCGCTGCAGCGCGGATAACGGTCAAGGTTCGCCGCCACGATCACAAAACCATCGCGGTCGATTTTCACGCCGTCACTGCGCACGGTGTAATGACCACCCTGACCACAATTACGCATCACCACATTCATCGGCAAGTCATAGAAGGTTTCTTTTCGAAGAATCGGTCCGACCCAGTAGGTTTGAGCACCGCGCTGCGCTGTCAGCGGCGGCACTCCCTCGAGTGACGATTTAATACCAACTATTTCGACCTGTTCAATGGCTGGGATATCAATAATTTCGTTAAGAATCTTACGATTAACTTCTTCGCCATCGTGTGTGGTGATTTCATAAATCACAGTTTTCTGACCATCCCTACCCTTCACTTGGGTTTCGCGATAACCAACTTTGCGCGTTGAATCGGTGATTATTTTGGTTGTAAACGGTACAATTTCGGTTGTAGTTACTGTTTGTAAACCTTCCCGCCAGATATGCAACTTTAGGTTATTTTCAATTTTGGTTGTTAACTCTAGATCCATATTATCATTCGATCCAAGTTTGATATTTTTTTCTTCAAGCAGTTCTTCTACTGTGGTTTTTTGAGTGCGTAACAATAAATCTTGACCATATAGTCGCAAATTAACGATTTTTGCGCGAATGATATTCATTTCAAGACCAGCACCACCAGGCCATAGTAAATTATCGACAAGTGATAATTCTGCTAAATCTTCGGGGTGCAGATTAATGCCCACGATAGCAGCGATTTCGGCTGTGCTTTGGGCGGCCGTAATGACACGCGTTTGACGTTCGCCGTCAGTAATTACAATTGGTCGCGCTCGGTGAATATTAATAACCATGATTGCTTCTTCTAGTTTCTGATCAAGGTCATGATCGATGCTGTCATGTTCGTTGATTGAAATTTGAGCACTCTTTAGAGCATCTGCTACTTTACCGGCGGTTGAAATTACTGTTTTTTCAGTTTCTTCGTCATAAATGGTGATTACGTGGTACTGCTTTTTAGTATCAGATCGATTGTTTTTCATCGTGAAAATCATCAATATACCACCAAACACTACGAAAAAGATCAGTAACATCACCGCGATAATCAGCGGCGGCTGTTTCATCAAAAAATTGCGATAAACTTGAAATTTCTTCATCACTAAGCATAGTTTATTTTAGCAAACTGAGAATTCTTTAGCAATTTAGCGCACTAAGATAAAGTTGTTCTTGCCCTTCTTGATCAAGGATGGTGTGTTGATTTTAGTATCCGCGGTAATTTTAGTACCATTTAAGGAAATCGCGTTCTGTTTAATAAGTCGCTGCGCTTCGCCGTTACTAGTCGCGAGATCTGATTCAACCAGCGCAGAAATCACTGTGCAATCGATCGTTACTGTTGGGATTTCGCGCGCTAATTTGTCCAAATCAGTGTTAGATAATTCCTGAAAATCAGTATCTCCGAACAAAACATTCGTCACACGTTGAACACTTTCGGCCGTTTCGCGACCGTGCACCAACGCGGTTACTTCGTATGCTAGTTTGCGTTGCGCTACTCGAGTATTCGGGTTAATTTCGTGTTCCTTAGCGACCGCGTCGACGTCTGCTTTGTCGAGGGAAGTGTAAACTTTCATATAATCAATCACACCAGCGTCGTCAACGTTGAGCCAGAATTGATAGAATTGGTACGGAGAAGTTTTTTCCGCCGACAACCAAACCGCCCCACCTTCGCTCTTACCAAATTTGCGACCGGTCGATTTGTTAATCACCAGCGGCGTTGACCAAACATCAACATCCTTGTTTTCTAAACGTTTAATCAAATGTAGACCACTCACGCAGTTACCGAATTGATCTTCACCACAGATCTGTAAATCAACACCGTACTTGCGAAATAGATATAGATAATCGTATCCTTGAATCAATGAATAAGAAAACTCAGCATAAGAAATTCCCACACCACCCTCGCCGATGCGTGCACGCACGAATTCGCGATCGAGCAGTTGTGTCATCGAGAATTGTTTGCCGACTTCGCGCAGAAAATCCAACAATTTAATATCCTTGAACCAATCGTAATTATTAACTAGGGTAAAATCGTTGCCGATGATTTGGGCGAATTGACGTTCGATACATTTGACGTTATGTGCAATCTCGTCCAAGGATTTCAGTTGACGTTCTTCGTTGTCCTTGGG
>WQTP01000002.1 GCA_009786195.1 Candidatus Saccharimonadota bacterium | reverse complement strand
TAGCCTAAACTTTCAAGATATTCAGCATCACGGCCAGTTGCCGAACCAATTTCAAAAATTTTCGCGGTTGTCGGCATGCCGTCAAAACCACGACCGAACCATTCTCTATAGGCGTCAGTAACCTCGGCTGGTGTATCGGCAAAATAGTCATCGATGTGGTTTTCGTAAGCCTGGATGGTCTTTTTATTGAATTCGCTCATGTAGTAATTATAGCATATAATCCTAAATATTAATGATTTGCACGGTGCTCTACGCGAGGGGTTTTCTTAATTTGTAATTTAAGGTTCTCAACCTTAATCGCCGTTATTTTGCTGTTGCCAATGTACTTTCGTGATGTCTCGCGAGTGTAATTTTACCGTTCTTGGCCGTAGCGCGGACAACATCACCCCGGCCGATTTTCTTTCCGATGATTTGTTCGGCGATCAGGTTTTCTAATTCGTTTTGCACTGCACGGCGCAGCGGACGAGCACCAAATTTGGGATCATAACCCTGTTGAATCAAGAATTTCCGCGCCGTCGCACCGACCACGACGCCGATGCCTTTGCTGGCTAAACGCTGATTGAGGTCGTCGATCATCAAATCAAGAATCTGTGACACTTCGTCGTGGGACAGGGCGTTGAACGTGATAATCGCGTCAAATCGATTGAGCAGTTCCGGTCGCATCAGCTCGCGCAGGGGTCGCGGGATGTCGTCGAAGGTGTGGGATTGGGGTTTCGCCAAAATCGTTTTACCCTCGTCGTAACTACGTACAGTTTCAGGCAGAGATTTTGGCTCGCTCGAACCAAACCCAAGTTTGTCGCGCGTCATTCGCTCACTACCGATGTTCGACGTCAAAATCACGACCGTGTTGGTGAAATCGACCGCGCGACCCTGGCCGTCGGTCAATCGACCGTCCTCTAGAACCTGTAATAACAGATTGAAAACGTCCGGATGGGCCTTTTCGATTTCGTCGAATAATACAACACTGTACGGTTGACGACGGATTTTCTCGGTCAATTGGCCGCCGTCGTCATAACCGACGTAACCGGCCGGCGCACCGACCAATCGCGACGCTGTATGTTTCTCGGAGAATTCGCTCATGTCGACTTTGATTAAGTTTTTTTCCGAACCAAACACTTCGCACGCTAAAACTCGCGCTAATTCGGTTTTACCAACACCGGTCGGACCCAAGAAGACGAACGAACCAATCGGCCGTTTACTGTCGGCGATACCGGCCCGACTGCGACGAATCGCGCGCGCTACTACGGCGATCGCTTCTTTTTGACCGATAATTCGTTTGGATAAATGTTTTTCCAAATTGGTCAATTTGGTGGCTTCTGACCGCTGTAATTGTTGGAGTGGCACATGCGTCATCGCGCTAACTGCCGCCGCAACATCGTTGAGTTTCAGGGTGATGCGACCGTCGTCCACATCTAACTTTTCGACTTCGGCGATTTTCTCATTTAGACGAGAAATGCGCATTTTGTGCAGAGCCGCTCGTTCGTAATCTTCGTGCGCGACGGCCGTTTCCATCTGTTCGGTCAAACGTTTCAGCTCCTTTTGATAATCGCGCAAATCGTGAATTTTCTTGTTATGATGACCGTGCGTCATGTGAACTCGCGCTGCCGCTTCGTCGATAACATCAATTGATTTGTCGGGTTGAAATCGCTCTGGCAAATATCGTTCAGACAGTCGTACCGCTTCCTCAATCACCGAAGGAGACAATTTAACAGCGTGGTGCTCTTCGTATTTGGGCGCGATGCCGGTCAAGATACGTATGGTATCCTTGGGGGTCGGCGGTTCGACCATGACAGATTGCAATCGCCGCGCTAATGCAGCGTCCTTTTCGATGTGTTTTCGATATTCGTTCAAGGTCGTCGCGCCAATCATGCGAAAATCACCGCGCGCCAACGCTGGTTTTAGGATGTTCGCGGCGTCCATCGAACCCTCGGCCGCGCCAGCCCCGATTAATAGGTGTAATTCATCAATAAAAACCAAGATGCTCGGATCATTTTTGACTTCGTCGAGCAGGCGCTTGAGACGTTCCTCGAACTCGCCGCGGTATTTTGTGCCCGCCACCATACCCGCTAGGTCGAGACTAAAAACTTTCTTATCCAACAAGTAATCCGGGACGTCGCCATTCGCGATGCGCTGCGCTAATCCCTCAGCAATAGCGGTTTTACCAACCCCAGCTTCACCGATGAGCACGGGATTGTTTTTGGTGCGGCGACTGAGAATAGTAATGACGTGATCGATTTCTTTTTCGCGACCAATAACTGGATCAAGTTCATCATGTTGTGCCATAATTGTCAAATTTCGTGAAAATTTGTTCAAAAACGAACCGCGCGTTTGGCGCTCGGGTCGACCTTTTGCTAATTCTTCTTCACGTGTGTGGAATTCATCATGTTGACGATCTAAATAGTCCTCCAAATCGACCAAGATTGCACCAATATCAACGATACCTAATTCATTCAATACCGTAGCGGCGCGCGCGTTTTTTTGACTGAGAAGGGAAAAAAGAATATGTTCAGTACCACAATAATCCTGGTGAAATTCCGAAGCCAGTTCAATCGACATACGTAAGGTCAGCTTGGCAGTTTCTGAGAAACCCTTAGTAGCCATTAACGGTGTTTCCGCGGTGGATTTTGGCGTTAATTGTAACGCAGTTTTGACTTGTTCAAATTCGACACCAGCATTTTTAAGAACGCGTGCACCGACCGAACCTTCCTGTGACAATATACCGAGAAGTAAGTGTTCTGTCCCAACATAACTCGAACCAGTTAAACGGGCTAAAACTTCAGCATGGGCCAGTACGTCGCGGGCGTTATCGGTCAGTCTTTTACTAAACTCCATGCAATCATTGTATCAAAATTAGCACTCCCATTACAAGAGTGCTAAAATGTATTATTAAGATTTTGTCAAAAATTTTGAAAAATCAAAC
>WQTP01000001.1 GCA_009786195.1 Candidatus Saccharimonadota bacterium | reverse complement strand
CTCAGCCGTAAAATCAATGTGACCGGGAGTATCGATGATGTTAATTTTGTGATCTTTCCAAAAACAAGTCACCGCCGCGCTAGTAATAGTAATCCCACGTTCGCGCTCTTGCTCCATCCAGTCGGTTGTTGTGTCGCCCTCGTGCACCTCGCCGATTTTGTGGCTGAGACCCGTGCGATACAAAATCGCCTCTGTCGTAGTGGTTTTACCAGCATCGATATGAGCAATGATACCGATATTTCTAAATTTTGCCAATGGAATAGTCGCCATGTAACTCCTAGGGTTGTTTAAAATTATTATTCGCTTTTCTTTGCCACCAAAAAATCTGCGCAAAAAATGCTTAGTATTAGTTTAGCAGATGAGTTTTTAAAAAGCAAATCTTCCCTTTGTACGAATTCATTAACCTACGCTACTTAATAAATCTACGTAGAATACCAGCGCAAGGTGCAAGTAAACCTGTTCCATTGAAAAAATCTTGTGAATCTTCGTATCCTTCTCTTTTTTGAGCATCGGTTTCTTCTCGTGTCTCGCGCAGTCTCTCCATCTCATCAGGGTCACGTAAACAACTAACACCAGTCTCCCAACCACCGGGGTCGTAATATTTACACCCGCCTCCAGTAGAGTTAAGTGTGAACCCAGGACATCCAATCGGCAGACCATCGGATTCTGTCGGACGCCAGGAGTGCTTTATCGCACTAACCAAATCCTCCATTCCACTCGATGCAGCAACCGGGCATTCTCGTGATAATTTTTTTGATGCCATTTCGTCTCTTCTCACATTAAAGTATGAAGATAGTTTACCCCCCCCCAGCGCATTTTGTCAAGAGATATCCGTGTTGTGAACTGGTTTTAATTTGATGAATTTGCTTCACTCGCTCGCCAAGCGCAATAGTACCACGATAGGAGCACCGTGTGGATAATCGTCGGTATGAGATCGTTTTTAACTGTGCGCGCCAGGCGGTTCGTCCAACTACTTTCTAAGAATTTGTCGTAGATGTGTAGGTCGTAAATTCGCCAGACGACGTCCATATATAGTGGTACAATTCCGCCAGCACGTTGGATTTTAGTGCGATCGCGAAATGTCAAACGAACGTCCTTGAACTGTAACGTCGCAGTAGCCATAGACACTCCAAACTCGAAATAAAAGTGCGCCGAAACCACGCCCTTGCCATCAGGTTTGAAAAATTCGTAATTATTTTTCAATTTTTCGCGCCAATTATCACCCGATAACAGAAATTTTTTCATTACTGTAGCTTCAATATCAGCCTGTTCACCGAGTAAAGCATCCCGCTTTTCTTTGTAAGGATATTGGTGCGCCGGCGTTAATCCATCAACAATCGCATGCGCCAACCACGCCGCCTCAAACGCGGATCGTTCGCGATTGTTCTCGCGAAGCGCTTGAATCAAATTATTTTCGTGACCACTAATTAAATCAAGAATCTGCCGGTCATCCGGATTGGTCGGATCAATGTAATGCCATGGTTCGTCGCGCGCTGGGGATTTCTTTTTAATACCATCGGGACCGTTCAACCCCTCGAATTTAAGTATCTCGCGACTGGTCGGGAAATGCACTGAGGGCGGAATGAACGGTTGTAATTTGCGTCGCGCCACGCGATCGATTTTTTGGTGCGTACCAACGATTTTACCCGAACCTTTTCTGATTGTGGTACCGCTATACATTCTTTTTTACCACGAGTTCATTCAACCTGGTTATTTCATCAAATTCACGTTGATATACGAAACGAATCTCCTGACCGAGTTTCAAACGAATAGTGTAAAGTTTCATATCTCCTTTATATTGTAACAAATCGCTTGGTTTTTGCGAAATGGTTAGATAATTTTCTTCGCTTTTAAGTGTTTAATTCTTTTTTGACTGTCTGATAAATAATTTCGTGACTGCGATTGGTTGGATGTCCCAACACGCGCGAAAAGCCCTCTTCGATGTCTTTGGTCGAATATTTATCGCGAACCGCAATGAATTTTACACCTAATTGCTCGCTGATTTCTTTGGCAATTTCCATATATTTTTCGGTGCGTTCGTCGGAAAATTCGAAATTTTTGAACCTAACGACGCCAGGAATTGGCGGCATCTCCACATAGTAAACTTCATCTGAGTATTTGTTCGCGATTTCGAAGATCTTGGTCAAATTGTGCTGGAATTCTTCGATTTTGACCACGATGTCGCCATTTTCAATGCGAGTATCGTTTAGGCCACAGGAAATCAGAATAACCGGCGTCCAAAAGTCAGCCAGGCGCGGCTGAATCTCGGTTTCTATACGCGTCAAAATATCGCGACTGTTATCGCCGCCGATGCCCAAATTGAAAAGCTGACTACGGTCAGTTTCCGTGTCAATGCTTTTCTGGTGCAAATAGCGTTTCAAGCGATCAGCCCAGCCACCTTCAGAGTCCCAGGCGCCATAGGCCAAACTGTCGCCAAAAATTAAATATCTTTTCATCATCAACTAAAATTGTATCATGTCTTTTACTTTTATCAGAAACGCATTGTCGCGCGTGGTCATAAACGATTGTTCGTACCTTTTTCTGTCGCTGTCTTTGAAAGTAGTCCATTCTATCGCCGCATCGAGGTTTGGCGCCCAAACAACCTCGAATTGCTCGGCGATTTCTTCTTCATCAAAGTTGGGTTCACATTTTTTACCAACAACATGCCCATAATAACAATACGAAGTTTGTAACAGATTGAATCGACCTCTGATCTCGAAAATCTCGCCTATTTGGCCGTCTATTTCGATATTGACGCCCAATTCTTCCAACGCCTCGCGTTTGAGTGCCGTAATTTTGTC